>JAEWUL010000291.1 GCA_023459435.1 Bacteroidota bacterium | reverse complement strand
CCATGAGATGATTGAATTTTCGCTCCAGGTAATTCTCAACAGAGCCTTTAACTATCTGAAAAACAGCTTCTTTAAAAGATTCAACTTCTTTGGAATGAGATAAATAACCGATAACCTGGGGGTCTTTTCCGGTTAACATTTTGTTCTCAGGATATCTACCCGGATTTGGTAATGCTCTGCAATCAAATACAAAACCACCCCCATTACCGCTTGGATCCTCCGGAATCCCTTTTTTGTATGAGAAACTTCGTATTGATATTGTAAGTTGATCTTCGGGAAGTGTCTGAATCATTTCAAAATTGCTTTTGGTTATGGTATTTAAAACACCAAGGAGAGATGGAATCTCAATTGGAAGATCAAAATTTTGTATCAGAAGTTCCAGATTTTTAACAGCATATGGGATACTTTGTAAAAACAGGGTTTTCTTTTCGTAATATCCTCTGTACCCGTATGCCCCCATCGCCTGCATAATCCGAATCAAAACAAATCCTTTGTAATATTGAGCAAACTGATGTCGATCTATATCAATCAATAGTGATAATTGATCCAGATAGTAATCATATAAATATCCCCTAACTTCTTGAGGAAGATTGGCTTTACCATCATATAACAAAGAGGCCAGATCGTACTGAAGGGCCCCTTTTCGCCCTCCCTGATAGTCAATAAAATAGGGTTCGTCGTTATAGAGCATGATATTTCTGGACTGAAAGTCACGAAACATAAAATAAGTGGGATCAGCCTGGGATAAGAAATGGATAAAGTGTGAAAATCGTTTTCAAGAAGTTGCTCATCAAAGGGGATATGGGCTAGTTTTAGGAAGTAATACTTAAAATAGTTTAAGTCCCAAAGCATGGACTGTTGGTCAAAAGCATCGCGGGGATAACAAACCCTGAAATCGATCCCACGTTTACCGGCTAGTTGAAGATGTGGTAATTGTTGTAATACTTTTTTGTAGTATGTCAAAGTTTGATGACTCAATTCGCTCCCCTTTCGATTCAGATTTAAAAAAGAGAACAAGGTTTCATTGCCCAAATCTTGTAATAAATAATATTTACGGGAAGGATCGATCGATAAAATTTGAGGAACAGGAATATTGAGATTCAAGAAAGATTCAGTAAAACTAAAAAAAGCTTCATTTTCTTTTACATCAGCATTGATGACACCGATAATGGAAGGCTTTTGATCAAAGAGGAATCTGTGGTATGATCTGGCTGAACCGGATTGAGGAATTTTCTCCACATCAATACAGGATTGCCGGTAATAATTTTCTGCAAGTTCTCGTAAATGGTTAGGCATAAAGATTTCAATTAGAATGCAAAAGTATAAAAAGAAAATGAGTCAGTAAGCAGTTTTACAATAAAAAAGCCACTCTGTGGGAGTGGCTTTTTTTGGTCAGATGAAAGCTAAAAAAATTATTCAGCAGCTTCTTCAGTTTCAGGAGCAGTTTCAACATTTTCAGTTTCAACTACTTCTTCTTCAGTAGCAGCTTCAGCTTGAACTTCAGCTTGGTATTTTGCAGCTACTTTTTGTGCAATTGCCTCGCGTAATTTAGATTCAGCTTCTAAACGTTTTTTAGATTCTGTACGATTTTTGTCCGCTAATTCGCGTTTCATGTTGTTCACTTTAGATTCTTTTTCTTGTTTCCAAGCTTCGAATTTACGGTCAGCATCAGTTTCTGTAATAGCGCCTTTTGCAATACCGCCTTTTAAGTGTTTCATTAACAAAACGCCTTCACGTTTTAGAATCGAACGGACTGTATCTGAAGGAGAAGCACCTACTTCTACCCAATACAATGCTCTTTCGAAATTGATGTCGATGGTTGCAGGATGGGTCATTGGATTGTAGGTACCGATTTTTTCGATAAAACGTCCGTCACGTGGTGCACGACCATCTGCAATTACAACGTGATAAAAAGGTTGATTCTTTTTACCAAATCTTTGTAATCTGATTCTTGTTGCCATAATGTTTTATTATTAATAATTTAAGGGGTGCAAAAGTAATAAAAAAATCAATAAGTTCCTTTTTTTTTAAAAATATTCTTACATCATCCTTTGTATCCTTTTTTTTTATATTTTTGCAGGTACAAATATCGAGGGTTCCGTAGCTCAACTGAATAGAGTATCTGACTACGGATCAGAAGGTTACAGGTTTGAATCCTGTCGGAATCACGAATAGAAAAAGGGACTTTTTGAGAAAAAAGTCCCTTTTCTTTTTAAAAGAATCTAAAAAAATCGATTTAACTAAGATCTTATTTCACTTCTTTTTTTATCATTTTGATCAATAACTTTGGTGAAATCTGCAGTTTTTTGCATCCACTCTCTGGTGAGAAATAACATTTTTAATGTGGCATCATGCTCATTCAGGGATAAATCAGGAAATATCGGTTCACCAATAGTTATGCTTAAAAGAGGTTTTTTTCTGTATAACAGTTTAAAAATCTTTTTGGGTTCTCTATAAGTAATAACCAATGGAATTATGGGTTTTTTATGTTTTACAGCATACGAGAAAACCCCTTTTTTAAAAGGTCTAATGGCATCAAAATAGAACCAGGCTGATGTTTCAGGATAAAAATGGATCCATTTACCATTTTCCAATACATTATTAATTGTATTATGGAATTTTACGATTCCTGACTTTTGTTTAGGTATTGGGATTCCTCCAACTAATCGGATCAAATGCCTGTTGGGTCCGGTTAAGTTTTTGGGCCATGCAGGAAAAAAGAAAGATCTGTGCCGAAGTGCAAACATTACACATATAAAATCCCACATGTGTACATGATTGCAAATAGAAATAGCC
>JAEWUL010000290.1 GCA_023459435.1 Bacteroidota bacterium | reverse complement strand
TCTGGCTCAACTCTATTGATAAAATCGATAAATCGTTTTTTGGCCTTTGAGGAATAAAAATAGCCACATTGAAATGGGATCCCCTTGAAAAAGGCTAGAAACATACCCCACAATCGACTCCAGACAGACAAATCGAGAATCAGAATCTCTTTGCACAAAGGACTTAATTGAGAGATCGCATCGGGATGAATTCGAGAATCATTAAGTGCAACCAAATAGATGTCATGTTTTTTAGAGAGCTCTTTTATTTGATAAAATGCACGAAGCTTGTCCCCTTTCTCTAGGGGATATGGGATTCTCGATAAAAGGACAACCATTTTCATATCAACTGCAAAAATACGAAATAATGAGCTAATAAGCTAATGAGGTAATAAGCTAATAAAAAATAAAAAAATATATCTGTAATTTTTTTTATCAATAACTTGTATATCAATTAGATGAATCGTTTATTCTTTTTCTCGCACTGCTTCTCAGCCCATCAAATCCCTCATGCGCAAAACCGTATGTGGTTTTTTAAGTTTTCAGAGGTTTGCTATTGGCTTCTAGTTTTGGAATTTTGTCAGTTTTATTAAAAAAAATGAATATATTTGCACTTATAAAATAACCTTTCGAAAACTCGGACTAACCCAATAATTCTCAACAATAATCAAAAATACAATTATGAAAATCAAATTATTCTTACTTTTTTTTTGGTTAGTTATACCCCGTTCATATTCTCAAACATTTGATTATAATAATTCTCTTAAAGATTCTCTTAAAAACTGTGACACTTTAATTACTAATATAAATGAAAGAAGACTATATTATGAAAAATATGCCGAATTAGGAGATCCTTGTTTTCAATTCAATCTTGCTCTCATGTATAATGATGAATCTGATAGTATTTTAAATAAAGAAAAAGCTTTCTATTGGTATCAAAAAAGTGCAGAACAAGGAAACTCTGGTGCACAGAATAACTTAGGTTTAATGTATTCCCAGGGAGATGGGATCCCTGAAGATAAAATCAAAGCTGAATACTGGTTCAGAAAAGCTGCAGAACAAGGAGATGCTTTGGCACAAAATCATCTGGCTTTCATGTACGATATTGGGGATGGTGTAGAAAAGAATAAAAAAGAGGCATATTATTGGTATCAAAAAAGTGCAGAACAAGGTTATGCAACAGCTCAAAACAATCTTGCTGTTTTATATGATACAGGAGAAGGAGTGAAAAAAGATCACCAAAAAGCAGTTTACTGGTTTAGAAAAAGTGCAGAAAAAGGAAATAGACTGGCACAATGCAATCTTGCAGACATATATTATACAGGTAGTGGAGTTCAAAAAAACTTGCCAATTGCTTTATATTGGTATAGAAAGAGTGCTAAACAGGGAGATATAATCGCTCAATATTCTGTTGCAAATATGTATTATTATGGAGAGGGAAATGATGTTGACTTTGAAAAATCTTTTTTCTGGTTTAAAAAATGTGCACTTCAAGGAGATGCAAATGCTCAAAATAAACTAGGATATATGTATTATTCAGGAAAAGGAACATTAATAAATCACAAAAAGGCTTTGTATTGGTTTACAAAAAGTGCTCAACAAGGGAATGCAGAAGCTCAATATTATCTAGGTGTTCAATATCAAAATGGAGAAGGAACAATTAAAAATAAGGATAAAGCTTTCTATTGGTTTAGTAAAAGTGCAACCCAGGGAGATGCAAAAGCTCAATATAAATTGGGATTGATCTATTACTATGATGAAGGATTTATACAAGACAGAAAAAAAGCTGAATTTTGGATCACCAAAAGTGCTAAAAATGGATGTGTTAATGCTAAAAATTTCTTAAAAAAAGAAGTTTTTTAAGAAAACTTCTTTTTTTTAAGTTCCCATACTTGGTCGGATAATAAATAAAATGCTGAATACCCAGATTTTCAGGGAATTATTACTTCGTTCAATATATGACCATTTATTACAAATCTAAACCAGACAATATTAATCTTCACGATTGAATTCTTGTGTGATCGATAATATCAATGAAACTAAATGCTCCCAATTGGGAAAAATGTTGAAACATTTTTCTCTCTTTTACGTATAAGATCTGTTTTTAGTGTTTTTATTAAAAAGATCATTACAAAAACGGAAAAAGACAATTATTATTTATGGATTTGAACATACAACATATTGAACTCCCTTTTTTTACAAATCTTCTCATCTTACTTGTTGCTGCAAGATTATTAGGAGAGGTATTTGAAAGATTTAAACAACCCTCCATGATTGGGGAGATCATTGCAGGTATCATCTTAGGACCAAGCTTATTCAATATTATTCATCATTCAGAATCGATTAGAGTGATCTCAGATTTTGGCGTTTTCCTTTTGGTCATTTTAGCAGGGTTAGAGATTGATATGGAAAATATCATTAAATCATTCAAAGGGAAAAATCTAATCATCCTGATTCTTGGTTTTATCATCCCTTTGGGGAGTGGAATTTTAGTGGGTCATTTTTTTGGTTTACAAATCATGACCATCATGTTTTTAGGATTATGTATTGCCATTACTGCTCTTCCTGTAAGTGTTCGAATTCTGATGGATTTAGGGAAGCTGAACACTAAAGTTGGACAAACCATTATATCCAATGCCATTTTTGATGATATTTTAGCCCTATCCGTTTTAGGGGTTTTACTCAATCTTAAAGATGTTGATCTATCATTTAGTTCTATTCTTCTGGTTTCTTCTATCTCCCTTTTAAAATTGTTGCTTTTCATCACGAT
>JAEWUL010000289.1 GCA_023459435.1 Bacteroidota bacterium | reverse complement strand
GGCATATTCTATTTTGGCAACAGATGGTGATGAAATACAATCCTTCCAGTGAATAATCGTATCCTTTCAATCGGATTGATCTTCGGTTGTGGAAATCTGGATTGTATTTGTTCATTTTTTATTTTTTTCGATTTTAGGAGTATCGTAGAGTCTTAAGCAAAGCCTTTTGTGTGCAGATTTTGTTTATTTATTACATTGGCAAATATAATATTAAAATTTCACTATTGTCCGATAAAAAAGTATAAAGTAAGGGGGCAATTTTTCAATCCACCCCTTTACTTTTTTTTGTAGTTTTGTATTGACCAAAATATAAACCTACAATGAGCAAAAATACGAATTTTTTTGGTCTGTCTGTTTTCGGACAGCTGATATCTTATATTGACAATAATATTATTTTCAAAAACACCCAAAATCATAAAGCGAACCATTATACAAAACGCTTTATGGCTAAGGATCACTTAATTAGCATGCTTTTTTGTGTGTTTGCCAAGTGTAGTTCACTTAGGGAGGTTTCCGGTGCAATGTTAGGGCTGTCGGGTAAAACAAAACATTTTCAACTGCTTAATATTCCGTATAAAAGCACACTTTCAGATGCAAATAAGCGCAGATCTTCTTACTTTTTTGCTGGAATTTATAATGACTTGCTGAAAAAATATGGTCATTTGATCTCGGACAGCCGAATTAAGGATGTTATTAAAAGACAAGTTGAAATTTTTGATAGTACAACAATTAGTCTATTTCAAGATATTTTAAAATGCGTTGGAAGGAATCCGATAAATGGAAAAAGAAAAGGTGGAATTAAAATGCATACCATTATCAATGTTGATGAAATGGTTCCTAAAATGATTTGGTTTACGGAAGCTACAAGGCATGATCATTTTTTACTATCAAAATTAAAACTGGATCCCAATACAATTTATGTTTTTGACAAAGGATACAATGATTATCAGGCATTTAAATTGTTTAGTAACAATAATGTAGGTTTTGTGACCAGAATCAAAGACAATGCGGTTTATTCAGTTACAGAAGAATTATTAATAGAAGATTGCATTCATAGTGGAGTATTAGAAGATACTATTATTGAGGTTAGTTTTAAAGACGAAAATAAAAATGTTCAAAAAGTAAAATTAAGAAGAGTAAGATTTTATGATCGAAAATTGAAAAGAGAATTTGAATTTCTGACCAATCTTTTTGAAATGAGGCCAGATTTAGTAGCAGCTATTTACAAACTTCGTTGGGAAATAGAACTATTATTCAAACAGTTAAAACAAAACTTTCCGTTAAAATATTTTCTAGGAGACAATGAAAATGCCATCAAAATTCAGATATACTGTGCATTAATTGTCAATTTATTATTTACAGTAATTCAAAAACAACTAAAACGACCTTGGGCATTTTCAAATCTGGTCAGTTTTTGTCGAATTCATCTCTTTAATTACATTCATTTGAATAAGTTTCTTGAAAATCCAGAAAAAGATTGGCAAAAACAAGAACTAAATTTAGTAGAATTAACCCTTTTCTAGGGGGGCTTACTTTTAATTTTTGTTGTTTTTTAAATTTTTAATAATTGATTATCAATACTATACAATTTAAAATATATTATTTTTAATTTTTATCGGACAATAGTGATTAAAAATATAAGTAATGATAAATTTGAAGCGACAAATATAAGAATTTTTTGACCTGTTATTGCAGAATTAAAAAAATATTGTATTTTTGCCGTTGATTACTTGGTGAGAGATTTTTGTTCGCAAGATCTCGAGAGGGAATTAGGTGAAAATCCTAAACAGTACCCGCTGCTGTAAGTTTCATTCGTTCTTTGAGCTTCCTCAATATGTCACTGTTGATGCAAATCGATGGGAAGACGCTCCAAGAGAAACAAGTCAGAAAACCTGCCAATTAATCGTTGTGAAAAGCTTCGGGAAGTGAGCTTGCACAAACGAGTCATATCCGTTTGGTTTACCGTTTGATTTCATTTTCCGAAAAGAGGTTCTGAATCTATTAATCAATAAAAAAATCATGATATGAAAAAATTTTTAGCCATTTTAAGTTTTCTAACGGTATCGTTTTCTCTTTCTGCACAATCAGACTTGCCTCATTTACCACTTGTACAGAATGGACTTGGAGCTATTCAAACTGATTCCAGAGTTATCACAGATATTTCACCATCTGAAATCCAGTTTTGGGTCGGAACAGGGTCTAATCAAATGATTGCAGTGTTCTATTGGTGTCAGGATTCAACGATTGGAATAGCATACGGATTTAGATGGGATGGTGTTAAAACAATTGGGGATATGTTATTTGCCATTGATAGTGCAGACTCAAGATTCTCTATTGTGATGAATAGTTTTATCAACACGTACTCCTATCAAGATCCGACATACCATTTGTATATTGCTTCTGATGGAATGTTAAGTTATACGGTGAATGGGGTTTGGGCAGGTGGTTTGTCCGATCAGTTAACCAATGGGACTCTTTTTGAAATGGAGGAGTACGGTAACTGTTCAAAACCTTCTGATGTAATCCCAGCATCAAATCCAAATACCTCTTCCCTCCCTGATGATGCATCCATCTCTTTTGATCAGATTGAATATTGGGTTGGCGGTGGTTCTAACCGTGCTGTATTGGCTATCAACTGGTGTGACACTGCCATTGCCATGGCGTGGGGTGTTCGTTTTGATGGTGATTCCGTTTTAGTGGCTGATATTATGAATACCGTGGCAATTTATGATCCACGGATCACATTTACTCATGGAGCCTGGGGTATCACAGATATCTCTTTTCAAGATCAAACCTATAACCTTTCATTGGCTGGAGACTGGTGGATCTATAATGTGAACGGCCACTCTGCAATGCTTGGCATAGATGCACAATATATCCACAACGGGGATATCATCAAATGGGGTGATGAATCATGTGGGTTGGCAGATGAGAACTTTAATTATGTTTGGACAACTCCAATTCAACCTGTCTATACGGGCGTCTCTGACCCTAACTCTTTTGATGGAATTGTGGGAAGTTCCCATTTTCTTGCCATTTCTTATGATAATGGTGCCATTCTCGGATGGGCAACAGGTTGTCAGGTAACCAGAGGGTATCAGGATATCGCTAATCCGATTGTATTGGCATCTTACGGAAATGAACAGAATGCAGTGGGTGCAGCCTCTGAATCTACCTCAGATGTAGTGAGCTTGGGTGATAACGGTTCTGCTGTGCTCACTTTTTTAACTCCTATCATGAATGGTGTTGGGTACGACTTTGCTGTTTTTGAAAATAGTCTGAACGATATTTTTCTCGAATTGGCATTTGTAGAAGTGAGTTCTGATGGAATCCATTTTTTCAGATTCCCTTCAGTGTCAAATACTCCCAGTCAAGTTCAGATTTCCAATTCTGGCACAATAGATGCAACTCATATTCATAATCTCGCAGGCAAACATCGCGCCGGTTGGGGCACTTTATTTGATTTAGAAGATCTATCCGGTTATTATGGTCTGAATATCAACCATATTACACATGTTAGAATTGTGGATGTGGTAGGCTCGGTTGACCCTCAATTCGGAACAACCGATCGTTACGGCAATATGATCAACGATCCCTATCCAACCGATTTTGCATCAGGCGGTTTTGATTTGGGTGGTGTTGCTGTCCTTAACGGCTATATCCCTGAAAATGTTACCGATTACACAAATAATCTGGCCGTTCTGGTTTATCCTAACCCTTGTACCGATTATCTGATGATTGAAAATCAGGAAGGAAAACAAGCGGTTTTGTATAATACATTGGGGCAGATTGTTATGATACAATCCATAGGAAACAGTAATCAAAAAATGGAAATGAGTCTATTAAAAAGCGGTATCTATTTCTTACAAATCGACAACCAAACGGTTAAGATTATTAAAAAATGAAATAATTATATTCAGAATAATGATTAGGGCGTGTCCCACCTCCGGGCTTATGAAAATGAGCCCGGATTTTTTTTAAAATGAATAAACATTTTTTATATATTTGCAGTTCTAGTACATACAAATAATCTCAAAAAACTAAACTTATGAACGAACAACAAATCATCCTTTACAACTCACCCGATGGGAAAAGTCAAATCGCTCTTTTTGCAAAAGATGGATCAGTCTGGCTTAATCAACAACAATTGGCAGAACTTTTTGCCACCTCTAAACAAAATATTGGGCAACATATCTCTTCTATACTGAAAGATAGAGAGTTAAGTAAATATTCAGTTGTAAAGAATTACTTTACAACTGCTTCAGATGGAAAAAAATATTCTGTAGCATTTTATTCTCTAGAGATGATAATGGCGGTTGGATTTAAGATGAAATCGATAGCTTGAATCGTCTGGTAATAATCTTTCTTGAAACTGCCGAATTTAGAGCTAAAAACAAAATAGAATTAAAAATGGAATTTTGGCGTAATAATGTTGATCAAATATTAATATCAAATGGTCTTTCCATTATAAATTCTAAAGGAACAATCAGTAATAAAGAGATGGAAGCATTTGTAGAGCACATTTATGAAGAGTTCGATACCAAACGGAGAAAAGAGGAAGCAGAAGAAGCGGATGTACAAGATTTAAATGAACTCTCGGAATTGGAGCAAAGAATTAAAAGCAGAAAAAAATAGCAACAAAAATACACCGCACAATTTGCGGTGAAAAAAGGAAGAATTTGCAGCAAAAGATTATTGAATAGTAGAATTTTTCCTCAAAAGATATTTATAGATGATCCGAACCCAATTATCTGTATTTAATTGGATTTCCATCGGCATCTTTATAATTTCCAACGATTGTTATCATTCTGACCGGTTGAATCCTGATTTTGTGTGTATGGTTGTCTAACCCCACATTTTGGACAAATTTCAGCTTTACTGTTAATAATTGCACCACATTCGGTACAATATTTTTCATTTTCATTTTTCATATTATTCTCGTTAATTTTGGGGCAAATATTCAAATATATTTTAAAAGAATTTAAAATAAAAATGGATGATTTAAATACCATCAATGATTCCATATAGAATAAAAAAAGTTGTATTTTTGTGCATGTTTTCAAAAAGAAGTTAAAAAAAATGAATATGTTATTATCCTATCTTAAAAATGAAAAAGATATAAAACAAAAGGGAGGATTATATCATAAAACACAAATAAATTTAGCCTATAATTC
>JAEWUL010000288.1 GCA_023459435.1 Bacteroidota bacterium | reverse complement strand
CTTCCGATGGTCCAAAAATATCGAAACATCACACTACCAAAGAACAACGGAGAGTGTTAGCAGATAGAATGAAGAATCCAAATGATGAGCTGCAACTCGTAATTGTTCGGGATATGTGGTTAACCGGTTTTGATGCCCCTTGTTTGCACACATTATATATCGACAAACCGATGAAAGGGCACAATCTTATGCAGGCGATAGCTCGTGTCAATCGTGTTTATTTAGACAAACCAGGTGGTTTAATTGTGGATTATCTCGGTATTGCCGCTGATCTTAAAAAAGCGTTATCATTCTATTCTGATTCCGGAGGAAAAGGAGATCCGACTATTCTTCAGGAAAAAGCGGTACAGTTAATGCTTGAAAAATTAGAGATTGTTTCGCAAATGTTTCATGGTTTTGAATATGAAACATACTTTGAAGCTGATACTTCTAAGAAACTATCGATCATATTAGCCGCAGAAGAGCACATTTTGAGTATTGAGGAGGGCAAGAAAAGGTTCATCAATGAAGTGACCGCACTTTCCCAATCTTATGCATTAGCGATACCGCATGAACAAGCGATGGATGTTTCAGATGAAGTATCATTCTTTCAAGCGGTAAAAGCTCGTTTAGCCAAATTCGACTTTTCAGGAATGGGGAGAACCGATGAAGAGATCGAAACCACCATCCGACAAGTGATTGACAAAGCTTTGATTACAGAACAGGTAATCGATGTATTCGATGCAGCAGGAATCAAAAAGCCCGATATTTCAATCCTTTCTGAAGAGTTTTTACTAGAGCTCAAGGGGATGGAACACAAAAATGTAGCTTTGGAAGTATTGAAAAAACTATTACATGACGAGATCCGTTCCATATCAAAAAAGAATCTGGTAAAAAGTAAAAGTTTCTTAGAGATGTTAGAAAACTCTATTAAAAGATATCACAACAAGATCTTAACCGCAGCTGAGGTAATTGAAGAGTTGATCCATCTCAGCAAAGATATTGTAGAGATGAACGATGAAGCCAAAAAGTTAGGATTATCAGATTTTGAGTACGCCTTTTACACAGCAGTATCCAACAACGACAGCGCCAAGGAGCTCATGCAAAAAGAGAAATTAAGGGAGTTAGCTGTAGTACTCACAGAAACCATCAGGCAAAACGCCTCAATCGACTGGACCATCAAAGAGAGTGTCAAGGCCAAGTTAAAAGTAGCAGTAAAACGGATCCTCCGCAAGTACGGCTATCCCCCCGACATGCAGCTCTTAGCCACCGAAACCGTATTAAAGCAAGCGGAAATGATTGCTAATGAGTTAACGAATTAAAAAATTATAATATATGGCAGAAAAATATAATGCTTCCAACATCGCAATCGAACAGATTTTGAATTTTATTAAGTCGGGAGAGATTGCTATACCGGAAATTCAAAGACCTTTTGTCTGGAAACCATCACAAGTTCGTGATTTGATAGATTCTCTTTATACTGGTTATCCTACTGGTTATTTGATCATTTCCCAAAGTCCAAACATGAAATTGAAAGATGGGACATTATCCGAAGGAAAGAAAATAATGATCGATGGGCAACAAAGAGTTACTGCTCTGATGACGGCAATCATGGGTATGGAAGTTATAAACTCTGATTTTGAAAAGAAAAGAATTAAAATCTCCTTCAACCCGTTAGCTATTGATGAAGATGAAGTGTTTAAAGTTCAGGATAATGCCATATTAAGGGATAAAAAATGGATCGCTGATATTGCTGAAGTTTTTAAACCCGATTTTAAACGGGGTGGTTTTGTTTCTAAATATTGTGAGTATAACCCCGAAATGGATTCTGATAGACTGCATGATATTCTGGACACATTAATCGGAATCAAAAACCGTCAAATTGGCGTTATAACCTTGGACAAAGAACTTACCATTGATGAAGTAACGGAGATATTTATTAGAATCAATAGTCAAGGGGCTAAACTTAATCAGTCTGACTTTGCCATGTCAAAGATTGCTGCAAATGTAAATTATGGGGGTAATGTTCTTCGTAAAGCAATCGACTATTTTTCACATTTAGCTGTACAACCCGACTGGTATCATGAGATGTCTAAAGACAAAGATTTTATGGAATCAAAATTTGCTCCTAAGGTAAAGTGGCTTAAAGACGATCGGGAAGAGATTTTTGATCCCAACTACGGTGATATTTTACGTGTTGCTTTCATGTACAAGTTCAGTCGTGGAAAAATGAAAGACCTGGTAAGTTTACTTGGTGGACGTGACTTTGAAACTCGAGATTTCAAAGAAGAAATTGCAGAAGCTTCATTTGGGAAACTAACAGAAGGCGTAATGGACTTTATGAATGAATATTCATTTACAAACTTCATTCTTGCCATAAAATCAGCAGGTTTTATCACAAGCCGTTTAACAAATTCACAAATGACGCTGGATTTTGCATACACCCTTTATCTGATACTGAACTCCAACACTCAAATTGACAAGACCCAAATAAAACATTACGTTTCAAAATGGTACGTATTTTCAACTTTGACAAGCAGGTATATCACTTCACCTGAAACGGTAATGGACATGGATATTCGGAGAATTACGGAAAGAGGATTTATAGAATACTTCAAAGAGGTTGAAGAAGCCAACTTATCTGATACTTTTTGGGAAGTTGGATTGGTACAGAACTTAGAAACGTCTGCCATTAACAGTCCATTTTTCAATGTATTTTTAGCAGCACAAGTTCACGGCAGTGACAATTCCCTATTCATGAATGGAACAAAAGTGCGTGATTTGATAACGATCATGGGTGATATACACCATATTTTTCCAAAGGGATATTTACAAAAAAATGGGATAACTGAAAAATCAAAATACAATCAAATAGCCAATTACACTTACTTAGACACTCAAACCAATATTTCAATAGGAGAAAAGGCCCCCAATGACTATTTCAAAACTGTGTTTGAACAATGTGACACCAAAGAGATGAAGTATGGTAATATTTATGACTTCGCACAATTAAAAGAAAACCTAACGACAAACTGCATCCCTGAAAATATCATCTCAATGGACGCAACCCATTATGAAGATTTTCTTTTAGAAAGAAGAAAGCTAATGGCCAAAAAGATTAAAGAGTATTATTATGCGTTGTAAAAATTAGAAATTCAAAACAATAAACCATCTTTGCAGCTTATTGTTCTTTGTAACATAAGTTTGTTCAGCCCTTTTCATCTTCCGATGGATTGGGCTATTTTATTTTAATAAAAATTGAATTTGCTTTGTTTAAAACTTTTTTTTATATTTGCAGCGGAAAATAAATTCATCCCAAAACTCTTCAAAAGTGCACAATACCTATTCTATTAGTCAGATTT
>JAEWUL010000287.1 GCA_023459435.1 Bacteroidota bacterium | reverse complement strand
AAATGTTATGTTCTTTTGCATAGTTGGCTGCTATTGGAAATAAGGACCCATAAAAAGGACCGATAATTAAATCTACGTCCTTCATTAGCTGATTGTTGTTGAATAAAGTGATCAGCTTTTTTTCATCAGTAGTAACATCTCTAACTATTACATTTACTTGATGTTCAGAGTCTTCATATGTTTGTAAAGCTAATTTAGCTCCTTCCCAAAAACCCATCATTTCAAAAGAGGGAATCTCATAAATATCAAAATCTGTTTCAATAGTGGCAATGTCAACAGCAGATTCATCTAAATGGATTGGTAAAAGAAAAAGTACTGTAATCTCTTTTTGTGTTTGAGAAAAAGCAAATATGCCACAAGATAAATAGATTAGTATCGTTAGAAATCCTTTTTTCATAATAATGTTTTTTTAATATGCAAAAGTAAAAAAATTATATTACTTTTGCACCCGAAATATTAACTCAAAAAATAAAGTCATGGCTTTTAAAATTGAACCAGAAACCTGCACTGCATGTGGTACTTGCAAAGATGAATGTCCAGTTGATGCTATCTCAGCCGGAACTGTTTATACCATTGATCCTGACGTTTGTATCGACTGTGGAGCATGTGAGAGCGTTTGTCCAACTGAAGCAATTCACGCAAACTAATCTCGGATGATTAAAAAAAAGGCAGTCTATTGACTGCCTTTTTTTAATGTTATTCTCATCGTTGTGCCCCTTTCTAAAACCGATGATTTTACAAATATTTTACCTTTATGGTAAGTTTCAACAATCCTTTTTGCTAAAGTTAGACCTAAACCCCACCCTCTTTTTTTAGATGTAAACCCGGGTTTAAAAATCTGTTTGAACCTTTGTGGAGGAATCCCTTTTCCAGTATCTGTAATGTCAATATTTACGCGGTTTACTTCTTCATTAATATCAATAATGATCACCCCTATCCCATCCATTGAATCAACAGAGTTTTTACAGATATTCTCAATAACCCACTCAAATAAATATCTGTTTAATGGAATAGTCAAAGATTCTGTATTAGATGTTATTTTAATTTCCACTTTAGATGATAATCTGGTTTGTAAATAAGATACAAACTCATGAATCACTTTAATGACATCTTCCTCTTCTAATTCGGCAACAGAACCAATCTTTGAGAATCGTTGTGCAATCGTTTCTAATCTGTTCAAATCTTTTTTGATCTCTTTAAGGATTTGAGAGTCCACATTTTGTTCCCTTAATATTTCGTACCATGCTAGTAGAGAGGAGATAGGAGTTCCCAGCTGATGTGCGGTCTCTTTAGACATTCCGACCCATACTCTGTCCTGTTCAGATTTACGGGCAAAACTGAACACAATATACGCAATAATGATAAAAACAAATATAAAAAAGAACTGAATATAAGGGAAATAACGTAAACGGGTTAAGACCGTAGACTCCTTGTACATCACATAACAGGTTCCTTGTTGTGGAAGTTCTATCTTAATAGGTCTATTTTCACGCTCCATTTCATGAATCAGATTGATCCAATCTTGTTGGGTTTTCAGTTGGGTGGTATCAATATGTCCATAAGCAAAAACATTCGTTTTTGATTCATCCGTAATAATAACAGGTGTGGAAGCTTCATTGATCACGACTTCCTGAAAGAATGATTGTACTAAGTCGTTGATTAAAATCCTGAGATTTGAGTATATCTGAGACTCTTTGTAGTAAACATAAATGAATCTGGATTTATAATAAGGAACCTTAATGACATCAAATTCCTCAATTTGAGATCCCAGTTCGTCAATATGTTTCATCTCTAAAATGGAATCATCGACATTAACGGAAGCATCAATATTTCCGTTTTCATTGACGATAATGGTTGGTATTGTGGAATTTGAAGAAATAAAATTGAGGTAAAAAGTGACCTCTTCATCAATATCTGCTTCACTAACTTTACGAATAGCTTGAGCTAAAAGAGAGGCTCTTTTTTTCTCTTCTTTACGTATTGTTTCAAAGAATGTATTGGTATGGGAAACAATTTCAGCCTTATAACTGATTGCATCAGCCCAGATTTTAACTTTTCTGCGCTCTTCTTTAGCGATACCTTTAACTAAGGTATTGGAATAAAACATCAGTAACAGAAAAATGATGGAAGCTGATACAAACAGGATCCATTTCCATTTCCGTTTTCTGGTGTATAGGTTCATGATACAATTTATATACTATTCATTAATTTGTCGATGATATCTTCAATGGAGATCCCTTCAGCTTCAGCTTTGTAATTTTTGATAATTCTATGTCTGAGAATATTATGCGCAACTGCTTTCACATCTTCAATATCAGGAGAAAGTTTACCGTTTAAAACGGCATGGGTTCTGGCCCCGATGATGAGGAATTGTGAGGCACGTGGTCCTGCTCCCCAGGATAAATAGTCGGTAGCCCATGGATGTGCCCCTGATGTTCCTGGTCTTGTTGATGCAGCTAACTTAACAGCGTACTGATATAGATTTTCTGTAATGGGGATTTTTTGGAGTAATTTTTGATAAAAAATAATTTCATTTACAGTCAGGATCTCCCTTGGTTCTTTCATATCCCCGTGAATCGTTGATTTCACTATATCTACTTCCTCATTAAAGCTCGGATAATCAAGGTAAATATTGAACATAAAACGATCTTGTTGTGCTTCAGGAAGTGGATAGGTACCTTCCTGTTCAATAGGATTTTGAGTAGCTAAAACAAAAAAAGGATTTGGCAAATCATAAGTGACTCCATTCATGCTGACCGATCTTTCCTGCATTGCTTCCAAAAGGGCAGATTGTGTTTTTGGAGGTGTACGGTTGATCTCATCCGCCAATACAATATTCGCGAAAATGGGACCTTTTACAAATTTAAATTTTCTGGTTTCATCCAAAATCTCTGTTCCCATAATGTCAGATGGCATGAGATCGGGAGTAAATTGAATTCTATTGTATGTCAAATTAATTGTTTTAGCAATTGTTGTGATCATTAATGTTTTAGCCAAACCAGGAACCCCTATTAACAGAGCATGACTTCTGCTAAACATAGCCATTAGGATATTTTTGATGACATCATCCTGGCCAACAATCACCTTTCCGATTTCGGTTTTTAGTTCTGCATATTTTTGGACAAAAGCTTCAATGGCTTCTACATCATTTTTGAATTGAGTTTCCATGAATTGTGTAAGTTATTTTGATAGGTTACGGTATTTGCCAATCGATGACGAAAGGACATTGTTTATATTTTTCTGAAATTTTAATACTGGTTACTTTCACTTTATTTACGATCCATTTGTCAATGGCATTTTGTTTTTTCTCTTCCAGAGCAGCATTCTTGATGATATCATAATCTTCAGATAAATTTGCTTTATGTTGAGCCGTTTTTGTTTTTAAGTAAATAATTCTGTAACCCATAATTCCATCCTCATTGACAAATGGGATAGAAGAAGAGTATTCACCGGGTTTTAGTCTGGAAAGAACAGCATAAACAGTAGGTTCTAAAGATTCTTTATCAAATTTAAAAGAACCGGAATATTTATTGACAACCCATCCACCGTTGTTTTTTGAAAGGTCATCGGAGTATTTTTTAGCAGCTTCACTAAAATCGATCGGATTTTGAATGAGAACAGTTCGAATACTATCTAAGAAGGTTATGGCATTCACTTGTTCCTCTTCAGAAGGTTTGGGTTGTAATAAAATATGAGCTACATTGATCGCATCTCCTCTTCTTTCAATCATTTGTATGATATGATATCCTGCTTTTGTCTGTACGATTTGAGAAACTTCACCCGGTTTTAAGGAGAATGCTACGGCTTCAAATTCGGGATATAACTCACCTCTTTCTACAAATCCTAAAACACCCCCTTTTGGAGCAGAGCCAGGGTCATCAGAGTATAAACGTGCTAACATAGAAAATTTTTCTCCTTTTAAAACCCTCTCCCGATATTCATTCAGAAGTGTCTTAATGGATGCAACCTCTTTTTCACTAACTGGGGGAGATTTAACAATATGCCCAAACTCGAAGGTTTCAGGGATAATTGGCATACTGTCCATATCAAACTTGTTGAAAAAAGCTTTTACCTCAGATGGTGTTATGGTGATCCCATCTGTTATAGAAGCAGTAATTCTTTCAGAGATCAAAACATTATACATCGGTTCCTTCATGTCTTGTTTAATCTGTTCCATGGTTTTACCGAAATGTTGTTCAATCAGTTTTGGATCACCACCTACTGATTGTAACCATACCTGCACTCTTGCATTGATTTGATTATCTACATCATCCTGTGTAATCACAATACTGTCAATATCTGCCTGATGTACCATTAATTTTGCAAATACTAACTCTTGTAGGGTTGCACAACGGATCATTTCAAGGTCTGTTTCACTTTGATACAATCGGGTTCGTTCAGCCATGGCTTTGTCCAAATCAGATTGTAAAATGATCTCTTTTCCAACAACTGCGATTATTGCATCTACAGTAACCTGTGCAATGGATGTTGTAAAAAGAACACCAAGTATTAAAAATAGAATAAGTTTCTTCATGTATTGGGTAATAATTTTTTTGTTTGGTTCAACCTGCGAAGATACTAAAAAATCTTTTGGTAGTATTTATTAGTCATTTTGAGGTGTTGGATTATCTTTAGCAATATAGCGGAGCACCTCTTTGTTTCTTTCAAAAAGGATCAGGGTATCCCCCAAGATTTTATAATAATTGATCTCTTTTTTCAATGCACCGAAGTATTGTTTCTCTATTTCCATGTTAGCACACATCTTTTTGGTTGCACCACTGTTTTCTATAGAGATCGTTTTCTTATTGAGGATATAGGTTCCAAAATATCTGTTACAACCGGCAATACCATTAAAATTTCCAGTTTCTGCAAATAAAATATAAGGAATAGTTCCAAATTGGGGGATCTTGGTTTGATTGATTTTTTCAAGACTCCAATAGGTTCCAACCAAAGGTTTATTTACCACTTTGTTTTGTTTGAGCAACCCAGAACAACTGATACTGATGGTACTCAATAGAAGAATGATGCTATAAGTTATTGTTTTGTTCTTCATTGTTAATATTGTAAATAGTTAATAATGTTATAACGAATGATTAGAAAAATATTGTTTATTAACCTCTTCAATAAAAGTGAGGATCTCCTCTTTACCTGCTCCTGTGGTGGCAGATGAGATGATCATTGGAGGGAGCTCATCCCAGGTTAAATTTAATATTTTTTTGAGTAATTCAATATTTTTTTTAGTTCCGGTCAAGGTAAGTTTATCCGATTTTGTAAAAATTATTCCAAATGGAACCATCTTCTCACCCAGCTGGTTGATAAATTCGAGATCTATCTTTTGAGGTTCCAGTCTGGAGTCTATTAAAACAAAAAGAAATTGAAGATTTTCACGAAGGGTAATGTAATCACTAATCATTTTACCCCAGGATTCACGAATTGTTTTAGATGTTTTGGCATATCCATACCCGGGCAAATCAACCAGATACCATTGATTATTTACAATAAAATGGTTGATAGTTTGTGTTTTACCCGGTTTTCCGGATGTTTTTGCCAACTTGTTGTTATTTGCCAACATGTTGATTAAGGATGATTTCCCCACATTTGATCTCCCGATAAAAGCATATTCCGGGAGTGAGGTGCTTGGGCATTTTTTCCAATCGACGACACTCTGTAAAAAAGTGATGGTTTTTATTTGCATAAGATAAATTTTTGAAAGGCTATTCCTCCTTTTTCTTATTGATGTAAGATAGAATATGTCTTTTCTTTTTTTCTTCGTAAATATCAGCGATTGTAATCAGAATGGCAATCTCTTCCACAGGACCAAATTCAGGGTTCGCGGATGCTCCGAAACATTGCATTGTTGAGGATAGTGACATATAAGATTTGATCAATGGAGGAATACTCTCCTTTAAATTTCGGATATTTTCATTTAAGTTCCGAAAATCTTCCTTGAATGTATTGTGAATAAAAATCGATTTAAGAGCTTGCAATCCCTTGTCTGCTGAAACAGGATGAAAAGGGGTGACGAGCGAATCATCCCCTTTAAAATATTTGTTTAAAAACGCAAGGATCCAGTTCCTGGCTAATCTGTTGTAACTGTCGTACATGGTCATTTTTCCAAAAAAATATTTTGCTTCAGGATAGTCAACAGAGATAGCACCCAGTCCATCCCAAAGATTGTCCAATGAAAAAAGACCTAAACGAGGATTTGATGTTCCCTGATATTTAGGTTGTACAAAACTTCTACCTAATTCAATAGAATCTAACCATTGATTTTTAATAAATTTTTCAGATAAATGGAACAATTTTGACGTAGGAGTGTGTGGATATCCATTTTCATCTAATGGAACATCCTTACAAAGGATATAACGATAGGAGCTGATAATCTCCTCTGCTTCGTTATTCCAAACAATCAATTGTTTAAATGGTACAGGAGCTGTATCATACTCATCAATGTCAACTTTACATCCGGTTCCTCCACCTGCTTGTCGAAAGGTTACTTCTCTCAATCGGCCAATTTCCAGCATCACATGAGGTGAATCATGCGCTGTGATTAAATATATTGAGTTTCCTCCCACATTGGTAGTGCGGAGAAATTTATCAGGAGTGAGCTCAGATTTTAAAAGCTCTTTGTCAACAGGATTTATAATTTCTTCCATCTAGTTTATTTTTTTAATGCATAAACCTGTTCTTTCAACCAGGTTGTCCATTCTGCATCTGTTTTACTATTGTCAAAAGTTTTATATGAAATGGGAGCCCCAAAATAGAGGGTAAACTGCTCCCCTTTATGTCTGAATATTTCTGAAGGTAAAAACAACATTTCAATGTTGAATTTTAAACCAAGTCTTTTTCTCCAACGAGCTATTCTGTAAAAACGATCTGTATTTCTCCCATCAAAGAAAACAGGAACGATATCTCTTTGAAACTCTTTGGCCTTTTTAAGGGCTGTTTTTTTCCATTCCGGATCCATTAAAACACCATTCTCTTCCCGGGAACACAAACCAGCTGGAAAATAGATGATTAGATCATCAGATGCAAATACATTGTTGATTTGATTTGAAATTTCACGACTATTTTTTCCATGTTTATTAATGGGTATTAAAAGCTCATGCAAAGGCTCCAGTTGCATAATCAGGTCATTGGCAGGTATTTTAATATCTTTTCGATAACGGCTCATTGCGGCAATTAAAGCAACCCCATCGATGCCCCCCAATGGGTGATTTGAAACAAGTATGTATCGACCTGTTTTTGGAACATTCTCTTCGTTTTTGATAACAAAACTCACCTGAGCAGCTACTTCAACCGTATTTTTGGCAAAATCATAGGGTGAATCCTGTTCATGTGCTGTAAGAAATGCATTCATCTGATCCTGACAAACAATTTTTTCCAGAGTTCTAATTACGAATCGGGGGAGCCATTTGGCCAGGGTTGGGTTTTTGGAAGCTATTGCTTTTCTAACATCAATTCTCATATAGCTTATTTATTAGATAACCAACTGTTTGGGTTTAAAAAGGAGGTGTTTTTCCACACTTCAAAATGGAGTTCGTAAGTGTTTGAACCGTTGGCTTTCCCAACAGTTCCTAAAACTTGTTTGGTGGAGACTTTATCCCCTTTTTTTACATTCACAGTTGCCAGATTTTGATAAACTGACAAATACTCTCCATGACGAACCATTACCACTTTACTTCCCATCATATCCAATACGCCACTTACCACACCTTCAAAGATTGCTCGTACATGAGTGCCGGGTTCAACAAGGATATCAATCCCTCTGTTTTCTATCATTACAGATGGGACATCAGGGTGGGGTGCTGTTCCAAAATCTGAAATTTTAGATCCTTTAGCAACAGGCCATGGGAGCCTTCCTTTATTACTGATGAAAGAGTTACTCACTAATTGTTCTTCAGGAGTGAGTTCTATTACTGTTGTACTTACTGATCCTTTCGTTGGTGTTGCAGTTCCTGTTGAACTCTTTGTATTCGTTTTGGTGGAACTCTTCTTTCTGTTGGCAGCTTTAATCTCCTCTTCAATAGCTTTTTTTATGGCTGCATCCAATTCTCTTCTCCTTTTTTGTTTGTCACGTAATTCAGAAGCCAATGCTTTCTCTTTTTTCTTCAGTTGTTCAGCAGTCTTTGTTTTTGTGTTTCTATCTTTTTCTAATCTTTTTATTTCCAACTCCTTACCCTCAAGAATGGCCTGCTTTTGTTCTTTTAATAGGATGATCTCTTCATTTTTTTTTGTAATTTCCTCTTGTGTTTTCTTGATTAAATCTACCTGATATTTGACACTTTCTGAAAAAATGGCAAAATAACGAGCTCTGCGAAACATTTGCGAAAAATCATCAGCTGAAAGCAAAAATGTAAGCC
>JAEWUL010000286.1 GCA_023459435.1 Bacteroidota bacterium | reverse complement strand
ATAATATGATAAGGAATGATGATGAGTAGCAAATGCTGTCAGTTTGACGAGCAAGATTTGATAAAGTCGCTCCAGAAAGGAGGTATTCCAGCCACACCTTCCGGTACGGCTACCTTGTTACGACTTAGCCCCAGTTACCGGTTTTACCCTAGGCCGCTCCTTGCGGGCACGGACTTTAGGTACCACAGGCTTCCATGGCTTGACGGGCGGTGTGTACAAGGCCCGGGAACGTATTCACCGCGCCATGGCTGATGCGCGATTACTAGCGAATCCAACTTCATAGAGTCGAGTTACAGACTCCAATCCGAACTGAGATATGCTTTGAGGATTAGCTCCCTGTCGCCAGGTGGCTGCCCTCTGTACATACCATTGTAGCACGTGTGTAGCCCCGGACATAAGGGCCGTGCTGATTTGACGTCATCCCCACCTTCCTCTCTACTTGCGTAGGCAGTTCACTTAGAGTCCCCACCATAACGTGCTGGCAACTAAGTGTAAGGGTTGCGCTCGTTGCAGGACTTAACCTAACACCTCACGGCACGAGCTGACGACAACCATGCAGCACCTCGCAAGACGCCCGAAGGCTATATAATCTCTTATATATTCGTCTTACGTTCAAGCCCGGGTAAGGTTCCTCGCGTATCATCGAATTAAACCACATGCTCCTCCGCTTGTGCGGGCCCCCGTCAATTCCTTTGAGTTTCAACCTTGCGATCGTACTCCCCAGGTGGATTACTTATCGCTTTCGCTTAGCCACTGAGCATCACTGCCCAACAACGAGTAATCATCGTTTACAGCGTGGACTACCAGGGTATCTAATCCTGTTTGATCCCCACGCTTTCGTGCATGAGCGTCAGTAATAATTTCGTGACCTGTCTTCACGATTGGCGTTCTGTGACATATCTAAGCATTTCACCGCTACACATCACATTCCAGTCACGTCAATTATACTCTAGTCCAACAGTATCAAAGGCACGATTCCAGTTAAGCTGAAATTTTTCACCCCTGACTTATTGATCCGCCTGCGCACCCTTTAAACCCAATAAATCCGGATAACGCTTGGATCCTCCGTATTACCGCGGCTGCTGGCACGGAGTTAGCCGATCCTTATTCATCATATACTTGCAGGGAGGTACACGTACCTCCGTTTACTCTATAATAAAAGAAGTTTAAAACCCATAGGGCTGTATTCCTTCACGCGGCATGGCTGGGTCAGAATTGCTTCCATTGCCCAATATTCCCTACTGCTGCCTCCCGTAGGAGTCTGGACCGTGTCTCAGTTCCAGTGTGGGGGGAAATCCTCTCAGAACCCCTAATCATCGTTGCCTTGGTGAGCCGTTACCTCTCCAACTAGCTAATGATACGCATGCCCATCCATAATCAATAAATCTTTAAATATAATAAGATGCCTCATCATATTCACATGGAATATTAGCGCTAATTTCTCAACGTTATGTTCCAATTATGGGTAGGTTGCATACGCGTTACGCACCCGTGCGCCACTCGTCAGCTACTATTGCTAGTACTGTTACCGTTCGACTTGCATGTATTAAGCCTGCCGCCAGCGTTCATCCTGAGCCAGGATCAAACTCTCCATTCTATTTAATGTTTTTTGAACTTTCGTTCAGTTAGTCTGTCCCGACTTTATCGCTTGCGTCCTCAAAAAAAATCTTCGAGTCATTTGCTACATCATTCCATTCTTTCAAAGAACTTCCCGTTTTCCCTTCAACCACTGTTTCTCTCTCAAACGGGCTGCAAAAATACACCCTTTTTTAATACGCTCGGCTAACTTTTTGTCTTTTTTTTTCTGTTTTTCTTTTTTATCCTGATTATCAATAAGAAAAAATGAAATATTTTTTAATTTTACCCTTTTTATAGCTGCTCAATGGGGCTTTCTATCATGGGTTATGAACAAATTTGACTCCATTTTTCAGGAATTTTATTCCATTTTTAGAAGTATTTGTGATTTTAGACGCAAATTTATTCAATGTGCTGTTTCAATTCTAAGAGAAAAAACAAAAAAAAACTGTCAGAAACTGACAGTTTTTTTCACTTTTGGTGTAGTTGATTCAATCCTGAGGCACCCGAAGACGATTAATGAGATCCACAAGATCTGCTACATCCCCCTTTGGTACTTGGTGTCGTACACTCTTTGGGTAGTTTTGCTCTTGCTTTTGCATCTCCTTTTACTTCATCGGCATCAAAGCCTAGCTTGGAAACCTCTGCTTTAATCTTCGCAGGTGTTGTTTTGGATGGATTGTAGTTTACTGTTAAAGTGGATGAATGAAAACAAAACTCATACGAGTTTACCCCTTTTACAAATGGAAGGTTTTCTTTAAAAATCTCATCACTCTTGGCAGAATACGCATTGGTTTTGATTTTTATCGTTTCTTTTTTTGAATTTTGAGCTTGTAAACTCATTGTTGTACCTATTACAAGTACTAATACCATTACAATTAATCTTTTCATTTTTGTAGTTTTTAATTTGGTTTTTATTATTGATGTTTTTCTATTTGATGGACAATCTGATTCCGGCATAACCCATCACTCCGGTTATGGGGGCATAGATCATTGAGGCATCAAAACTGGATCCAAACGGATCATGATGACCTAAGATAGGATGTTCTTGTTTGTAGTTTAAAAGATTTTCAGCACCTACATAAACTTCCCATTTTCTGAATTTCTTAGTCACCTGTGCATTCATGATCACATAATCGGGGGAGATCCCGGAGGTTCTGTATTCAGGAAGTTCTAACAGTGATGATTCTACAATGGGTAACCTCATCTTACTATTGTATTGCATGGAAACATTGAATTTCCATTTATTATAAGGCAGTGAATAGTTTAAATTAAGCAAAGCTTTATGTGGGCTCATTAATGCCTTTTGAAGGAGTACTCCATTGGAAGTGTATTTTACATCATTGAATCTATATGCTAAAGTGACTTCAAATCTTTCCAATGGCATCAAGATCATTTCTGTTTGAAATGCATGGGAATAGGATACATTGTTTTGACCGTTAAAGTCTCCATTTAAATTGTATATATAAATAGAATGTGGATCTTTATCCATGTCAACAATGGTTTGATTTACAAAATGGGTGTAATAATAATCGATCGTAAAGGTTGATTTCCCGCCTTTCATGTGAAATGTTCTCACAAAACTAGCCCCTAAGTTGTATGCTTCTTCCGGTTTTATGGATTCCTCAAAACGGAAATCTCTATTACTTACCAGAAGAGAAAGATTTTCAACAATCACATTGGAAACCCTGTACGCTTTCCCAGCAGATGCTCTTATTGTTGATTTTTCACCAAGTTGCCATTTGGTATGGACTCTGGGGGTCCAGAAAAGCTGGTCATACTCTTCATTGTAGTCCAATCTGATTCCAGGCATTACAATAAACTTCTCATCGATCGTATAGGCATATTCAGCATAAAAACCGGGCACAATCTCTGTTTTATTGATCCCAAAGGGAAGTGAAAAACTCAATTCAGATCCTAAAACTTCTTCTAAATGATCTACTTGCATACTTAACCCAAAACCAATTCTGTGGTTCTCTTTTGCTCCAAATTTGTCGGTATACAATAAGTTCATATAACCACTTAACTGATCTGCATTGTAATATCTGGTTCCAAAGACAGAATTGTTAGTTTGCATGGTAAAGGAAAAAATCGTTCCAATACTTCTGTGCTCGTGCCCTTTGAACATATAACCGTTTTTGGTCATTAGATCCACTTTATTGGTTTTGATATTCAGACCATAAACAGATTGTGACAAATAATCTTTTTTCTGGTCATAACTCATCTGTCCACCCACTCTGTTTTCGAAGAGATAGCCTATCATAGTTCTTCCTTCCCAACCTTTAGAGTTACGGTAATCCATTCGATACATAGCGTTTACTTGTTGATTCAATGGAATATCCATAAATCCATCGTGATTATGGTCAACACGTAACAACTGACTCTCACTGTGGAGCAAGAACATTCCATGGATCGGTTTATTTTTACTCAAATCAAATCTGGTATTGAGGTTCAATTCTGCTTTTCCCATGGAGCTACCATATAGGTTTAAATAGAGTTTTTCCATGTTGTTTTCCGGTTTTTTGTAATCAACATTGATTTGACCGGTAATCCCTTCATACCCATTAGAGACAGAGGATGTTCCTTTAGACACACTAATGGCATCCATCCAGGGACCGGGGACATAGCCAAGTCCGAATTGGTTGGATAACAATCTGATATAAGGAATATTTTCTAATAAAATCTGGGTGTAAATTCCTGCCAGTCCCAACATGGTGATCTGCTTAGCCCCACTGACTGCATCTGAGTATTCTACATCCACAGATAAAGACCCTTCAAAACTTTCCGATAGATTACAACAAGCGGCTCTTTTAAGACCTTCAGCAGTAATCACTTGAGTTAAAATGGGTTTAATAGAGATATAAGAACCCTCAGCTGCCACTACTTCAACAGCAGTTAGATTATTGGCAGAAGAGAGGATGATATTCAGATTGGTTTGCTCATTTTTAACGGTTATGGTATCGTTTTCGTAAGCTAAATAACGAACAATCAATTGATTTGTGGTTTTGTTTCTGGCAATTTCAAAGTTGCCTGAGCCATCCGAATTGGCGCCAACACTGGTTCCCAGCCATTGGACAGAGGCTCCAACAACCGGTTTCAGTTGACCATCCTCTCCAAATTCTGATACTCTGCCCATTAGATTCTGGGCATCTAATTGCGCCCCAAGGCACAACATCATTATAATAACGAATACATTTCTCATTTTTTTTTAAATTTTTAAATCAATACAAGATCCTGAAAGAATCTATTTTCAATCTATTGGAAAAATTTAAAAAAATTTAAGCGTAAAAAATTCTTTGAGATGTAAAATCTAAAAATATCTTTGCGGTTTTTAAAACTAATGGTGGTGATCCCTTTTGATGTTCCAAGGGGGAAC
>JAEWUL010000285.1 GCA_023459435.1 Bacteroidota bacterium | reverse complement strand
AATCAATTGTAACCAATGAACTGATTCCTCTCTTAAAAAATCGGTTCCAAAATCACCATATTGTGATTCATAAAGAAATCATAACCGCAGGCATTGGTGAGAGTGCTCTTTCTGAGTTGATAGAACCCTGGGAGTTGGCATTACCCAAACATATTACATTAGCCTATTTACCATCACCCGGAAAACTGATGCTCAGACTTACCGGGAGATCAGATCATGGGGAAGAAAAAATATTGAATGAGGAGTTAGAGCACCAACTCACTCTTTTGAAAAAAATCTCCAAATCATATATCATTTCTGACCAAAATCAGGCTTTAGAAGAGGTTATCGGAACCCTTTTAAAACAAAAAAAGGGGAAAATGGCTGTTGCAGAAAGTTGTACAGGAGGTTATCTGGCGCATTTGATCACTTCTGTTCCGGGTTCATCCGAATATTTTGAAGGGGGTTTGGTGTCCTATTCCAATCATATAAAAAAAGAGATTCTCAATGTAAGAGAACTCAATCTTAAAAAGCATGGTGCTGTAAGCGAATTCGTGGTTAACGATATGGCTATCAACACAATGGGATTGTTTGATGTAGATTATACCATCGCCATTTCCGGAATTGCAGGACCGAGCGGTGGTACACCCGAAAAACCTGTTGGCACAGTTTGGATCGCAGTAGCGGACCCTGTAAAAGTGATCGCTGAAAAGTTCACTTTTGGTTCAGAAGGGGGACGTGAAGTAGTTATTCAACGAGCTGCCAGGGCAGCTTTATATATGTTTTATAAACTCTTAAAAGGCTTTTACCACTAATTTGTAAAATGTTCATCTCCTATTCTGGCTCCAATGGTTTGGATACAGGCTGCTCCCAATCGGGATGCTAGTGCACCACTCTCTTCAATGGAAAGATTATGAGTCAATCCATATAAAAAACCAGCAGCATAGATATCTCCTGCTCCAGTTGTATCAATTCTTTCCCCAGGGGCAGGAGCTATTTCGACAACCTGGCCATGTACCTTTGCAATAGATCCTCTGGGCCCTAGCTTCACAACGGCCACAGGGCAATATTTTGAAAGCTCATCTAAAGCTTCATACTCCTCTTTTCCTGTAAATGCTTTAGCTTCATCTTCATTGGCAAAGATAATATCGACATAGTTTACCAACAACTCTTCAACAAGTTCGTGCATTACCTCAACCAGATTATAGCTGGCCATATCCATAGAGATCTGTAAACCACATTGTTTTGCTTTCTTACAGATATCAATCACAAGATCTTTGTTAAAAATAAGGTATCCTTCCACATGAACCATATCATATTTTTTCATCACCTCAATATCGATCTCATCCGGCGTCATGGTAGATGCTGCACCAAGATAGGTAGCAAAAGTTCTTTCTCCATTGCTGGAAATGAAAGTGGTTGCTATTCCAGTATCTATATCAGAATATAAAAAATGAGTGTTGATATTTGCTTTGATCATATCATTCTTGAAAAAATCTCCGGCTTCATCATGTGAAATTTTTCCAATATAACCTGTTTGAGCACCCAGCTTTGCCAATCCGTAAATAGTATTAGAGGTTGATCCTCCTGAAGCAATTTTTTGTTTAAGATGGCCAATGGAAGCGTGTATATCTCTCTTTTTGGATGCATCGATCATCTCCATACCCCCTTTTAACAACCCAAATTTCTCTATCTGCTCATCATTTTCAATTTCCAGTAACACATCTACGAGAGCATTTCCAATTCCTAATATTTTTTTCATTTGATTTTTTTTAAAATTACAATTTTATAAATTTTGCTGCACACCACTTGTTTTTCTCCTGATGTGAAACATATTGAAGACCCAGTTTTTCACACTTCTCCTGTATCATTTTTAAATCTTCCTCTACATAGAATCCACTAAGAAAGATTGTCCCGTTGGGTTCCAGACATTTTTCATAATCGGATAGATCACGAAGGAGGATGTTTCTATTAATGTTGGCAATGATCACCTGATAACGATCCCCTTTGATTGTAGTAGCATCGCCTAATTTTACTTCAATAGCTTCCGCATTATTTCTGGTGTTATTTTCGATATTATTCAAATAAGCCCATTCATCATTGTCGATTGCTACGACTGGATTTGCGCCTCTTTTGTATGCAAGAATAGCTAAAATTCCTGTTCCTGCACCCATATCCAATACACTTTTGTTTTCCAGTGATTCCTGTAAAACATACTCTATCATCATGGAAGTGGTTTCATGGTGCGCTGTACCAAATGACATTTTAGGTTCTATAACGATTTCGTAACGTACATCTTTCATTGGTTCATGAAAAGGAGCTCTGATAAAACACTGATCAGCTATCAAAACAGGTGAATAATTCGATTCCCATATAGCATTCCAGTTTTCTGTTTTCACAGGTCTTATTTCAAATTGAATTTGAACATCATAACCATGTGTAGTCAACAAATTTTCAACAGTCTCAGCATGAAAGTCTTCATCAGTAATATAAGCTAAAAGTTCGTTATCTGTTTCACCATCTGAAAAACTATCGCATCCGATCTCTGCCAGAAGAGCAGTAAACACTTCTTTCCAAGGTTCAGCTTTACTGAACACTAATTTTAATTCAAAATAATTCATAAAATTACAATCTTTTTACGGCATGATTTGACCTGAAAGTGAGAATTTCAATGGTGTTTTCATGTTCGTTTTTTTATCATTAATGACTACCAAGTAGTAGTTTTTCTTTTCGATAAGCCCTCTAACAGAGTAATATTCAGATATTTGAAATCCTTTATGATTTTTTTTAACATACGATTCAATGTTGGAACTGATGTTATCCATATTGGCTTCTGATCTTATTTCAATCATGGAACCATTACCTTCCATCACGACGATCTCTCTTCCTCTTACACCGAAATAACTAGCCAAGAAGTATCCTTCATCATCTTCAGACCATTCTACGCCTGTAATTTTTGGATATTTAAGTTTAAAAGCTTCAACGGCTAATTCAGGGATATCTTGCGGTAATTTTGATATCGCTTCAGGAGATAATTTGGCATAAACATCTGATGGTTGTTCCTCATCTGCTTTATATGTTTTTAAAATTCTACCTAATTTGTCAAACACAATAGTAGTGGAAACTTTTGTTTTGGTATTTTCTCTTTCATAAAATTCAACCAATACCTTATCTTGTTTATCTGCTCTGGTTTCTCTCACTGCTGAAATAAACCTATATCCTTTATAGTAGGTGGTTAAGTGTTTCAACATAGGGCCTGTAATGGCCTCTTTAGGTATAAAAGTATATGTTTTTTCCCAAACACCCTCTTTGGTAAAATAGAGTTCATTTTTTTGATCTTTAACCGTACATTCTGCTACATAGAAGTCACTTAGAGTATTCCATGATACATTTTCAGGTTGGATCACTTTTTTAGAGAACGCTTTTTGTACAAAGGCCGGAATATCTCCATACTGAGATTCTTCTGATGGTTTATTTTCAGGTGCGGATTTGGGTGCTGTTTTGGGTGTTGGTGTTGGTTTTTGAGATTTTGGTTTTGGTTGGGTTTTCCCTTTGGGGGCATTCGTATTAGCGATCTCCTGATCAGCTTTTTTTTGCACCAACTGTTGAGGCGTAAGTTCGGGGGTTATAAATCCTTCCGGATCTTTTCGGGTTAATAGTTTCCCTGCATTATCAAAAGTTAAAATTGATAATTGGGCTCCAATAATTTCTGGTTTGACTTCAAGATAGTAATGAAGAGGTTGTTCAGGTTCTTCTCTGATTTCTGCTTTTTCAACTTTAAACTCAGGATAATTACGATCCAGATAGTCTAAAATTGCTGTCGGTAAAGTCGATTTTGGAATTATTGTAGCGGCTCTTATAAAAGTGCCATCATTTTGAATGTAAGCCATTGCAGATGTTCCATCTACTTTAAAACTGGCCACATAAATATCTCCATCCAC
>JAEWUL010000284.1 GCA_023459435.1 Bacteroidota bacterium | reverse complement strand
CTCGAAAATAATTCATATTTTTGCAAGTTACAGGATTGAGAAATCCTCATTTTTATAATTTTGAAATCAGAATGCAACTTCGTATGGAAAATTTTATTGTTTCAGCCCGTAAATACAGACCCTCAACATTTAACACAGTAGTTGGACAAGATGCCATTGTGGGAACATTGAAAAATGCAATTAAAACGCAACAGGTTGCACAAGCATTTTTATTTTGTGGCCCTAGAGGTGTAGGAAAAACTACCTGTGCCAGAATATTTGCTAAAGCCCTGAACTGCGAACATTTAACAGATGATTTTGAACCTTGTAATGAATGCCCCTCTTGTAAGTCTTTTAATGATTCTGCGTCTTTTAACGTTTATGAATTGGATGCTGCTTCCAATAACTCAGTAGAAGACATTAGATCCTTGGTTGAGCAAGTGAGAATTAGTCCTCAGGGTGCTAAATATAAAGTGTATATTATCGATGAGGTACACATGTTGTCCAACCAGGCTTTTAATGCCTTTTTGAAGACATTAGAGGAACCCCCCCCATACGCAAAATTTATATTAGCTACAACAGAAAAACATAAAATTATCCCTACCATTTTATCCAGATGTCAGGTGTATGATTTTAAAAGAATTAAAGAGGTTGATATCATGAAACACCTCCAATTTGTGGCCAATCAGGAAATGATTGTAGCGGAAGAGGAAGCTTTAAGGGTTATAGCCTCTAAAGCTGATGGAGCATTAAGAGATGCATTGTCCATTTTTGACCAATTGGTGAGTTTTTCAGGAAATCATATAACGTACCAGTCTGCAATCCACCATCTGAATGTTTTAGATGTGGATAACTATTTTAAAATGACAGATTTCCTTTTTAGCGAAGATCAAACAGAAGCGATGCTTTTACTCGATGATATAATTTCCAGAGGATTTGATGGACAACACTTTATTTCCGGTTTAGCCGGCCATTTCAGAAATCTTTTATTAGCACAAACACCCGGCACAGTAAAGTTGATGGATGTATCTGATTCGATCAAACAAAAGTATACGGTTCAAGCGCAAAAAGCAGATAAAGCATTGTTGATAAGATCATTAGAACTTGCAAACACCTGCGATTTTAATTATAAACTCTCCAATAATAAAAGATTATCTATTGAAATTTGCTTGTTGCAAATCAATGGAAATTATGTTTTTAAATTGAAAAATAGCGTCAGGCAATCACGGGAGAAATAATACATCACCCCCTAATGTTGAGCTGAATAGTCTTCAGGTAAGTACTCCTCAACAGTCACAAAAGAGTTTTATTGCGCCCTCCGGACTTCCTATAAAAAAAACACCCCCAATCATTGATGTAGTGGAAGATATGGTTGTTAAACCAACAAAACCAGAATCCCCTCAGCAAGTTGTAAATGTTCAGGAACCAAAACAGGAAAAAGGGGAAGAACAATTAATAGCTCAAAATACAAAGCAAATGGATCTGGATCAATTTGCCAAATTATGGAGCACGCTATTTGAATCTCTCTTTCAAAATATCCCAACGATCTATTTCCCGCTTAAAGATTATATTCCAGTAGTTAAAAATAATAATATTGAGATCAGTCTTAAAAATGAACTTCAAAAAGAGCATTTTGAACCAAAAGTAAGAGAGATTCTGGCTTTTTTTAGATCTCAGTTTATGGAAGAACTGGAAGATATTATCATTCATGTTGATGAAACGTTTGTTCCTAGAAAAGTGATTTATGATACGGCGGATAAGATGAAAAATTTACTGGAACAAAATCCTAATATGGAAGAATTTACATCAATATTAGATTTACAAGTCAAAGAATAGAAGAATGAAAAAAATAATCCTTTTAGCTTCCATATGGTTTGCTATTTTTAGTGTTCAGGCTCAAACATTTGGTTATAACGGAGTGGAATTGCATCGAGCCGTTCCTGATGGGCGAGTTGATAGTGTCTGGGCAGGGTTTGGATTACCTTCCGGTTTTACAGGGAAAGATGTAATCATTGGATTCACAGATTGGGGTTTTGACTACACACATCCAGTCTTTTATGATACTAGTATGACCAATTATAGAGTTCTAAGAGCCTGGGATCAATTTAAACAAATGGGTCCTTCACCCTCCGGATTTAATTATGGAAAAGAATATATTGGATCAAGTGAGCTGTTAAATGCTTTTTCCGATACGTCAAATGTATACCAATATGCTTATCATGGAACACATGTAGCTGGTATAGCAGGCGGTGCAGGTGCCGGAACCATTTATAGAGGGGTAGCATTTGATGCAGATCTCCTTTTTGCATCATTTCTGGTAGATGAACAAGCTGTAATTGATGCTTTCCAATGGATGTACAATGTGGCTCAGCAAGAGCAAAAAAGATTGGTAATCAATATGAGCTGGGGATTGTATTATATCGACAATTTTACCGGAACAGGTAGAATTGGCCAAAAAATGGAAGAACTTTCAGATTTAGGAGTCGTTTTTGTTACCAGTGGAGGTAATAATGGAGATGTAAATTTTCATATCAGCCATAACTTTGAAACAGAATCAGATACTCTAAAGACAGTTTTTACATTTGCAGGGGGTAGCTCTTATCAATATGGACAATCTATAACGATGACCCATTCTCCAAATACACCTTTCTCATTTGCTGTTCAGGTTATGGATAATAGTTACACACCCATTCTATCAACACCATTTTATAACACTGTAGATAGCTCAGGATATTTCGAATCTTTTATACTAGTGAATAACGATACCGTTTTCTATACCGTTGAAATTGATCAACAAGATGTTAATAATGGAAGACCGGAAGTGAGGTTAAGAGTTAAAAAACCGGTATCCGGTTATAAATTAGGTTTGATGGTTACCGCTGATTCAGGCGTATTTCATGCATGGAATATTATTGAGTTAACAAATAATGTGGGTAATTGGGGTGGAACTTTTATTGCCCCATCCTCTTTGCCCGGATGGAAAGCTGGAGATCCGAATTATGGCCTTGGATCCCCTGCTAATGTTGATTGTGCAATAACTGTTGCTGCTCATAAATCAAGGGTGATAACCCCTAACTTCACTATTGGAGGTGAGATTACAGATTTTTCAAGTTATGGGCCCACCATTGATGGTGTTCAGAAACCGGAAGTGTCTGCTCCGGGGAATAATGTGGTCTCAGCCATTTCAAGTTATACCAACCAATTCTCAGGTTCCTATACCAAAACAATCAGTTTCAATGGTAGAGATTATAAATTTGCAGCCCTTTCGGGAACTTCTATGTCTTCCCCTTTTACAGCCGGTGTTGTCGCTTTGATTTTACAGGCAAATCCTTATCTAACGCCCCTACAAGTCAAACAGATCCTGATAGAATCTGCCAGAAATGACGAATTTACGGCCACCGCCGGTGTTGAAAGATTTGGTTATGGAAAAGTTGATGCCTATCATGCTGTGATGTTAGCATTGCAAACTGTTGGAACAGAGGAATTTGTTACTACAACGTCTAAGGTATCCCTTTTTCCAAACCCCTCTACTGGGGTCTTATATGTATCCATGCTATCAAATGAACCGATCCCGGTACAAATGTTTGATTTATACGGAAAACTGATTCTCAGTGATCATTTGCAACCCGGAGTGACCACATTCCATCTCGATGATCTTCCCAAAGGTTGTTATCTGATCAAAATATGGACTAAAGGAAATCCATCTTCTTATAAATGGATAAAACTATAACTCTTAAAAAAAGCGATCAAAAATATGATAAATACCTATATCCCAAATGAACACCTTGAAGCACTAACCATTCTAAGGAAGTATAAAATATTACTGGGAACTTTAAAGGAGAATACTTCAAAAGAACAACGCAAAAAGTTCAGAAAAGCATTTGCACTGGCCGTGGATGCTCACAAGGATATGAGAAGAAAAAGTGGAGAACCTTATATCTACCACCCAATTGCTGTTGCTGAAATTGTAGCTAAAGAGATCAATCTGGGAACAACTTCCATGATTGCAGCGTTACTCCATGATGTTGTTGAAGATACAGATTATAGAATAGAAGATATCAGAGATATGTTCGGTGAAGAGGTTGCCAATATCGTATATGGATTAACCAAAATCGAGGATATTGTAATGGATGAAAATCAATCCGTTCAAGCTGAAAATTTTAAAAAGATTTTATTGTTTACAGTAGGCGATGTACGTGTTATCCTGATCAAACTGGCAGATCGACTACACAACATGAGAACACTAAGTTCTATGTCTCCCGAAAAACAATTGAAAATCTCCTCTGAAACACAATTTTTCTTTGTTCCCATTGCACATAGATTAGGACTCTATACCATCAAAAGTCAGCTGGAAGACCTTTCCATGAAATATCATGATCCCTTCATGTACGAAAATATCTCAAGGCAACTCAAGAGTAGTGAAGCCATAAGAAAAACATTGATTGAAGATTTTGCAGCACCCATAAAAGAAAAACTCAAGGCTGCCGGAATAGATGCAGAAATGACCAGTAGGGAAAAATCGATCTATTCTATCTATCAAAAGATGTTGCGTAAAAAGATTGACTTTGAGAACATCTATGATATTTTTGCCATTCGTTTTGTTTTTGATTCAAAACCGGAAGAGGAAAAAGATATTTGCTGGAGAATACATACCATCATTACAGGATTGTACAAAACCAACTCCAGCAGGGAAAGAAACTACCTGACTAATCCAAAAGCAAATGGTTATCAATCGCTTCACCTAACAGCAATGAGCCATGCCGGGAAATGGATTGAAGTGCAGATCCGTTCTAAAAGAATGGATGAGATCGCTGAAAAAGGTTTTGCAGCACATTTTAAATATAAAGAAGAAAATAAAACACCTGCAGAATATGAAAATAGAGTAGAGGATTGGTTGACCAAAATTCGGGAAATGCTCAAAAATGAAGAAACCAATGCTTTAGAGTTTTTGAATGAGGTGAAAATGAACCTGGAACTCAAAGAGGTTATAATCTTTACCCCTAAAGGGGATCGGAAACTACTTCCTTATGGATCTACAGTATTAGATTTTGCATATCACCTTCATACCAATCTAGGAAACCATTGTATTGGAGCAAAAGTAAATTATAATATTGTTTCTTTAGACTATGTTTTGAAAAGTGGAGATCAGGTTGAGGTGATTACTTCCAAAAAACAGTTCCCAAAAGCAGAATGGTTAAATGCGGTCAAAACCCCACACGCTAAAGAAAACATCAAAGAAGCAATCCGAATCAAACAGAAAAAATTAGCCGGAAAAGGGCAGGAAGTGCTAAAAGAGATTTTCAACAATCTGAATATTGAATACAATCAACAAAACATCTCCAAAATTCAAACCGATACCAAAATCACTTCTGTCGCCGAATTCTGGAGCCATATAGCTAAAGGGATTATCACTGCTGAAAGGATTGAAAAAATATTCAAAAACAAAAAATTTTCTGATTATAAACTCTTTAGGAAGAAAATCACCCATGAACTTAACGAAAAATCAATTGATGTTTTAATTGATGAACAACTCGAAGAGAAACCGGAAATATTTCTATTAGATGAAACATCAGACCACATCCGACATGTAATCGCTCCTTGTTGTAATCCTTTACCCGGAGATCCTGTCGTAGGGTTCCAGATAACGAATGACATCATAGAAGTTCATATGACGCAATGCCCAAAAGCGATTGAACAAATGTCCAAATTCGGAAATAGAATCATCAAGGCTAAATGGCAAAGAGAACAGGATATCGCTTTTTTATCCGGTTTGCGTTTAACAGGCTTTGACAGAAAAGGGATCATTAAAGAGATTATTGATGTGGTTAGCAGTCAACTCGACCTCAACATCCGCTCTATCGATATGTCAACAAAAGGGAATGTTTTTACAGGAAAACTGATGTTGTATATTAAAAATGTAAAAGCTCTGAATGAGTTGATCGATAATTTATCTAAAATTGAGCAATTGGAGAAAATTGAGAGAATTGCTCCCGAGATTAACTAAAAATGGTCTCCAAAACAATTCAAAAAAGAGTATAAAAGTGAAAATGTTAAAGATTGTTAATTTTTTATCTATT
>JAEWUL010000283.1 GCA_023459435.1 Bacteroidota bacterium | reverse complement strand
TATTAAAGTCATCATCAACCTCTTCTGATTGAGCTTTAATACCTTCAACTACTTTTGCAACAGCTTTATCTATACCACGTTTCAAATCCATTGGATTGGCACCGGCAGTCACGTTTTTTAAACCTGTGTTGAAGATAGCCTGAGCTAAAACGGTTGCTGTTGTAGTACCATCACCTGCCTGATCATTCGTTTTAGATGCCACTTCTTTCACCATTTGAGCACCCATGTTTTCAATAGGTTCACTCAATTCGATCTCTTTAGCAACAGTTACACCATCTTTAGTGATTTGTGGAGCACCGAATTTTTTATCGATGATCACATTTCTCCCTTTTGGTCCTAAAGTTACTTTTACTGCATTTGCTAATGCATCTACACCTTTTTTTAAGCCTTCACGTGCTTCCCAGTCATAAACTATGCTTTTTGCCATAATTGTTTGATATTTAATTGTTAATTCTTTTTTTTGTTACTTTAAATAAATCTTAGATGATTGCGAGGATATCGCTCTCTTTCATAATGAGGTAATTTTCACCTTCAAGGGTTAATTCTGTTCCTGCATATTTTCCATAAAGAACAGTGTCACCCACTTTAACAGTCATTGGTTCATCTTTTTTACCGGGGCCAACAGCCACGATGGTACCTTTTTGAGGTTTCTCTTTAGCGGTGTCAGGGATAATGATTCCACCTGCGGTTTTTTGTTCTGCTTCAGCTGGAGTTACCAGCACTCTGTCTGCTAATGGTTTAATGTTTACTTTCATAATGTATTTATTTTAATGTTTAATTTTTTTCGTTTCTATACATGCAAAAAGTGTGCAAAACGTAAAAACAAACAAAAATACGACAAAATGACACAAAAAAAGAAGAGTTGGTGCAAAAATGGCAGAGAATGAATTAACAATTAACAATTAACATTTAACAATTAACAATTAACATTTAACAATTAACATTTAACAGGTAAGAGGTTATTGATGTGGCTTGAGATTGTTTATAATTGTAATGCTTTTGGTAATGTGAAATAAAAAGTAGACCCATTTCCCAATTCACTTTCAACCCAGATTTTTCCTCCATTCAACTCAATAAAATCTTTACAAAGAATCAAACCCATTCCGGTTCCTTTTTCATTTTGAGTTCCTTTTGTAGAACCTCCACAGTCCAATTGAAAAATTTTCCTAATCCGTTTTTCGGAGATCCCAACACCGGTATCACTTACAGAAAAGAGTACATCGTCATTATTTATTCTTGAAGAAATGGTGATGATCCCTTTTGGGAAAGTGAATTTAATGGCATTCGAAATGAGATTTCTGAATACGGTGATGATCATATTCTTATCACCAACAACTTCTGTGTCTTTTAAAATGTGTTTTTTTATAATGATATTTTTCTCTTTTACGATATGATGAAAAGCATGTATTGTTTCTTCAATGGCTGAATCTATTTTGAAAACTTCTGAATGAAACTGAAGCCTTCCGGTATGAAGTTGTACCCATTCCATTAGATTTTTAAGTAAACTCATGGCTCGTTGAGAGGAATCGTGAATGATTGATCCATATTCCTGTATCTTTTCCAAATCTTGCTCCTCAATTTCTGAAAGTAGGAGTTGGCTGAAATTTAATATGGAATTAAAAGGGGAGTTCAAATCGTGAGCAATGATGGATAAGAATTTGGTTCTCTCCTGATTTAATTTTTGCAACTCCTCATTTTTGGAAGCCATCTCCAATTCATCTTTTTTACGACTACTGATATCCTGTAATGTGCCAGTCCAAACAATATCATTGTTTTCCATAACCCGTGGGATTGATTCAAAGTGGATCCATATCAGCTGATCATTGATTTTAAATCTTCCCTCCCAAACAAATGGAATTAATAAGGTATTTGCTTCCACATTTTTATCAATAAATGAAGGTTTATCCTCTTCATAAATAAAATGATTGATGATCCCTGGATTGCGTTCATACTCTTCTCTTTTTAATTGGAGAATCTCAAAAAAACGATCATTTGCGTATTCCACTTTGTAAGGACTCTCAACCGTACTGGACCACTTTTCATTTAAGGTTGATTCATAATAAAACACACGTATACGGTAAATTCCGGCAGGCAAAGCATTAGCTAAATCTGTATATAATGCACGTTCTCTTGCTATCTCTGATGTAAAAGTACCCGGTTTTTTCATTTTTTCTTTATTTATTGCATGTATGATCCTTTTCTAATATGGTTCTTAATTCATATGTTTTGCAAACCTTCTCTATCTCCTATTGAGTTACAAAAGTATAAAAAATTATGAAAAAAAGGGAGCCTGAATCAATAAAATTAAAAAAGGTGACTCCTTTTGGGGAGTCACCTTTTAGATCATATAATGAAAGGATTAGTAATTTTCTGCTCTGAGTTGCATGTGTGCTTTCTCATGTAAACAAGCCGGACATTTATCCAAAGCTTTTTTAGATTCGTATACATATCCACAGTTGGCACATTCCCATTTTACTTTTTCATCTTTTTCAAATACTTTGTTTTCAGTAACGTTAGCCAGAAGTTTCAAGTATCTTTTTTCGTGTTCTGCTTCCACTTTGGCAATCATTTCAAAAGCGATAGCCACATCTTTAAATCCCTCTTCTCTGGCTACCTGAGCAAAATGAGGATAAAGGTCTGTCCACTCTTCATTTTCTCCTTCAGCAGCCGCTTTTAAGTTTTCAGCAGTTGTTGCAATAACACCGGCAGGATACATCGCAGTGATTTCCACCATTCCACCTTCTAAGAATTTAAAAAATCTTTTAGCATGCTCTTTCTCTTGTCTGGCTGTTTCCATAAAGATGGCAGAGATTTGCTCATAACCCTCTTTTTTAGCCACTTTTGCAAAAAATTCATATCTGTTACGAGCTTGAGATTCCCCTGCAAAAGATTTTAATAAGTTTTGTTCGGTTTGTGTACCTTTTAATGATTTTTCCATGGATTATAATTTTTTAAATGTTAATATTTCAACATGCGAATATATGATTTTTTTTTTGAATTTTCTTTTGGGCATTCCCCAAAAAATGTGCAATTTATCCTTTTTTTTATGCTTTTTTGAGTTTAAATGTTGGCGTTTTTTGTAAACAGCAGATAATCAGGGTAATAAGATAACTGTTGTATATAAAAAAAATGTACTTCGTTTAAAATATTGCTTATATTTGTCTGTTGTTATTTGAAAATGACCTAGTTGTTATTTAAGTTATAGTTATCCTGATAGTTAAAATTTGAATTAGTCATATTTATTGATATTCACAAAATTTATTAACTCATTAAATTAAAAGGAGACAAACAATGGAATACAAAAAGTTTACATTTTTTTATGTACTGATTTTTCATGTATTGATTTCATCAGTATACGCACAAACACTTTATACCCGTCAGATAAACGGGGCTCAGAGAGATCAGAATTTGAGTGGTTTGCGCAAGATAACTTACTCATCCGGTGTTGTAACAATTCAAATGGAGGATAACACAATCCAGGGATATCCATTAAATGCAATTCGGTATCAAAGTTTTACTGATTTCATAACAGGAAGCATTACAGATACAAGAGATAACTATGTGTATAAATGGGTTTTGATCGGTGATCAAACCTGGATGGCTGAGAATCTCAGATATATTCCTAGTGTAGTGGGCCCGGCAACTGGCTCAACCACAACACCCTACTATTATGTTTATGGGTATGATGGTACAGATGTTAAT
>JAEWUL010000282.1 GCA_023459435.1 Bacteroidota bacterium | reverse complement strand
CCCCTGGCTGAAGAAAGATGTGCATTGCTTGAGCAGTGTCTTTTTCATAAATCTTTTTAACATCCACATTGTGAGGTGTTTGTACTTTTGGTTGGTTTTTTACGTCGATAATTTTCATGGTGTTTTATTTTTAATTAAAATGGTAGCAAACCGAAAATGCTAAATGAGTATTAAATTGTTTTTTGATCACTCTGTAGTAGACCATTGTTGGGATTCTGACCGGATATATGGAGGATCCCCAACGCATGGAGGCACTCCATCTATTTGATAATGTGCATCTTAGACCTGCAACTACCCCAATATCAAAGATGTTAAATAATTGATTGGCCGGGCGGAAAATATCTCCATCCTGATTTCTTTCGTTTTGATAAAATAAAAAGTTTAAAGTAGGGCCCAATTCAAAGTCAAAATTATAAATTCCCCCTTTAGGAGTCCGGTACGAACCGATATTGTACTGAAATAAGAATGGTGTTTCGGTATAAAGGAGTGTTAATACGTAATAGTTGGGGAGCGTTCCATCTTCCAGAACTCTGATCTGGGAAGTGCTTCCTTTCATGATGAAGTTTAACTCCATTTGAAAATGCCATTTTTGAGTCTTAGTGAGGGGGATTCTGGCAAACAGACCAGCATATGCACCTAGTTTATGATAACCACCTAAGTCATCACCGGAAATTTGTGAACCAACAAACCCGATACGAGCTCCGGCTTTGATATTGCCTTCAGAAGTGGATAGATTTTGAGATACCCCTGTTGAAAAGGATAAAAAAAGGAGTAAAATGAGGGTTATATGTTTCATAATCTGTCAATTTTTTCAATTGACAAATATAATAAATTTTTTTTAAAATTCCAAATTAATTGATTCCCCTCGATTTTTTAATCCTTTCGTAGGATTGATTGAGTAATCTGAATTTTTCTTCAGCAGATTTTCTCACTTCATCACCCAGATGGTTCACCTTATCAGGATGGTGCTTCATAGCTTGTTTCCTGTATGCTTTTTTTACATCTTCATCGGATGCGGATGAGGTGATTTCTAAGATTTTATAATCATTATCAAGACTTTCAAATGAGCGGGAATAGGAGGAAGATGATGAATTGTATGATGATTGTTGCTGGTATTTATATTGGTACTGACGTGCAAAAAACATCGCTTTCAGAGATTCAAAATCGTTACGGCTTACTCCGATCCAGTCCGAAATGTTCTGGATCATGTTTAGTTCGTTGGTTTCAATTTTGCCATCAGATGCGGATAGTCCGAATAAAAATTGTAATAATATCAGTTTTTCATGTATAGTAGCTTTCTTGCTAAAGTTATGACACAACGTTGGGATGTCAATATCTTCATTTAAATATTCTCTCAACTGATATAACGCACTGGTTGCCACACTTGGCCCAAATGATCTGACAAGATAATCTTTTACAAAATTCAATTCAGATTTAAGCATCGTACCGGAGTTATCCGATTTTACAATGGCTGAGGTCAGTCTCAACAACATATCCAGAAAGTTATCCTGATTAGAAAAATATCCAGATCGGATCACTTTAAAAGAGGAGATGGAATCTACTATTGATCCAATGATGAATCCGATAAAAGCACCACCTATTCCTCCGGTGATGAAGCCTATGATGGCAATGATAAGTTTAAACATGAAAATGACTATTTGATAATGGTTCCGTAAAGGTCGTAATGGTCAGCTTTGTCGATATAAACAGATTGAAAAGAACCGAGTTCAATGCCTTTTGTTTTCTTGATAATCACACTATTATCCACTTCAGGGGAATCAAACTCTGTTCTTCCGAAATAGGTGTTGTTCTCTTCACTGTCAATAATAACTTTCATAACAGATCCGATTTTTGCCTGATTATGTTCCAGGGAGATCTGCTCCTGAATTCTCATGATCTCTTCCACTCTTTTATTTTTTTCTCTCTCTTTAATAGGATCTCCAAGAGGAAATGCAGGTGTATTTTCTTCTGGGGAATAGGCGAAAACCCCTAATCGTTCAAATCTCATTTCTTTCACAAAATCTACTAGGAGTTTATGATCCGCTTTTGTTTCTTCTGGGTATCCTGAAATGAGTGTTGTTCTGAGTGCTATTCCCGGAATTTTATGCCTTATTCTTTCAATAAGCTGATAAGTTTGCATACTATTTCCTCCTCTTCTCATACTTTTCAGGATAGGATCGCTGATGTGCTGAAAAGGGATATCCAGATATTTGCAGAAATTGGAATATTCATTCATCACATCAAGGATTTCGTAAGGAAATCCCAATGGGTAGGCGTAATGAAGTCTGATCCATTCTATTCCTTTTACCTGAGCAATTTTACGTAGTAACCGTTCCAGATCACGTTTGTTGTAAAGATCCATCCCATAATAGGTCAAATCCTGCGCAATCAGCATCAACTCTTTTACCCCTTGAGAGGCCAGTTTTTCAGCTTCTTCAACAATCATCTCAACCGGTTTAGAGGTTTGTTTTCCACGTATCAGTGGTATGGCACAGAAAGAACATTCATGATCACACCCTTCGGAGATCTTCATATATGCATAATGTGAAGGGGTTGATACGATTCTGTTCGGAGAATTTAAAAGATCAAACTGGGATTCATTGATCATATTTTTTAACTCATCAAAAGCAAAAATACCATCTGCTTCAGGAATCATTTCCTGTAGCTCATCATGATAACGTTCTGATAAACAGCCCATAACATATACGTTTTTTACATCTCCCTGTTTCTTTCTTTGTAAATGGAGAAAAACTTCGTCTATAGATTGCTCTTTAGAATCTTTGATAAAACTGCAGGTGTTTACAATGACAAAATCAGTGTTTTTAGTGGAGTCAAAATAAACGGTATGCCCTTGAGCTTTCAAACGAGCAGCAATCACTTCAGAATCTACGGTGTTTTTAGAACACCCGAGGGTTACAATATTATAAGTTGCCATATTATTTCAGTTTAGGGATTAAATATTTTCCGGTATAAGATGATTTACATTTGATCAGATCTTCAGGGGTTCCTTCAAAAATGATGTTACCACCCTGACTTCCCC
>JAEWUL010000281.1 GCA_023459435.1 Bacteroidota bacterium | reverse complement strand
TGTTGCTGATGGACACCATAGAACAGCTGCCGCGGCTCTTGTGGGTAGTGAAAAAAGAAATCAAAATCCAGATCATAACGGGAAAGAGGAGTATAATTACTTTATGTCTGTAATCTTCCCTGATAATCAGTTGAAAATTATCGATTATAACCGTGTTGTTAAAGATTTAAATGGTCACTCAAAAGAAGAATTGATCTCTTTATTGGAAAACTCATTTGAAGTTCAAAAAATGGGAGCAGATATTTATACACCTTCACAATTGCATGAATTTAGCATGTATATCGATGGTAATTGGTATAAGTTAACAGCCAGACCAGGTACTTTCAACGATGCTGATCCTATTGGAGTATTGGATGTAACGATCCTTTCAAATTTGGTGCTTGATAAAATTTTAGGAATTAAAGATTTAAGAACAGACAAAAGGATTGACTTTGTTGGCGGAATCCGTGGACTTGGAGAACTTAAAAGAAGAGTTGATAATGGAGAAATGAAAGTTGCCTTTGCTTTATATCCTGTATCAATGAAACAATTAATAGATATTGCCGACACCGGTAATATCATGCCACCAAAAACAACCTGGTTCGAACCAAAATTAAGATCAGGGTTGGTTATTCATGAATTGATCTAGATTTTAATTTTTCAAATATTTTGAAACATATAACATGAACCAAAAAGGGGTCAGATTCTGATCTCTTTTTTTTGTTCATAATGCTCCTTGTTCTTTTTTTTGTATATTTGTAAATTACAATAAAATACAACAAAGCTCCGTTATGTTACTGACTAACACTTATAGTATGAGAAATATTTTTTTTAAGGTTTTATTTTTGTTGCTCTATATTGGGATAACAGGAATTGATTTGAATGCTCAAAACAACAGTTCTGATGATCAGTTGTTACAAACCCTCAAAATGGAATGTGATCGGAATTTTGCTATTTTAAAATCACAGGAACCACCGGTTTATCTATTAAGTTACAGGTTGGAAGATCAAAAAGAGTTTACGATCCGATCCAAATTTGGGCTGATTGAAAATTCAGAATATGAACATAACAGAGTGATAACCATTCAGATAAGAGTAGGAAGTCAAACAATGGATAACTTTAGAGAAATGCGAAACCAAAGCGGGTTTTTTTATATTTTTGAAAATGAAATTAAAGTATCTATTAACGATAATCATCAGTCTATTCAACAAACTCTTTGGCGTGAGACCGAACAAGCCTACCGAAAAGCTGTTTTAAAATATGAACAGATCAAAGCAAATGCAGCTGTTACTACAGAACTGGAAGATAAATCATCAGATTACTCTGATAGTCAATTGGAGAGTTACTATGAACCCCCTTTAACTGGGATCACTTTTGATTTTGATTTATGGAAAAATAAATTAAAATCGTATACCCAATCCTTTACAGATATTCATCACATTTTATCCGGAAGTGCCTATCTCAATTTTTCCGTTATCAGAAAATATTTTGTAAGCAGCGAAGGGGTTTCCATTGCACAAAATAATACCTATACACATCTCTTTTTAACTCTTGAAACCAAAGCAGATGATGGAATGGAGATTCCCGTCTATAAAACATGGTTTACATTCTTCCCATCTGAACTTCCTTCAGATCAACAGGTTTTAATGGAGGCTGATAGATTAATAGAGCTTTTGCTAAAATTAAAATCTGCTCCGGTAGTCGATACCTATTCCGGTCCTGCCATACTCTCCAATGATGCAGCAGGTGTCTTTTTTCATGAGATCTTTGGACATCGTGTGGAAGGTTCCCGAATGAAAAGTGAAAGTGACGGACAAACATTTAAGAAAAAAGTGGGAGAAGAGGTTCTCAATAAAGATATTTCAATCATTTTTGATCCAACAATTAAATACTACAAGGGGATCCCTTTAAATGGGGGCTATGTGTTTGATGATGAAGGTATGAGAGGGCAAAAAGTGGTTGTTGTTGAAAACGGGATTCTAAAGAATTTCCTTATGTCAAGAACCCCAATATCTGGATTTGGATATTCAAATGGACATGGTAGGGCGCAAGCAGGTTATCAACCTGTAGCCAGACAATCTAATCTGATTGTGGAAACAAGAAAACCTTACAGTGACAATGAACTTAGGAATATGTTAATTCAAGAAGCAAAAACTCAAGGTAAGGAATATGGCTATTTTTTCAAAACAGTAACAGGAGGATTTACGATCACAGGAAGATATATCCCTAACTCGTTTAATGTAACTCCCATTGAAGTGTACCGTATTTTTGTGGATGGTCGCCCTGATGAACTGGTTAGAGGTGTAGATTTAATTGGAACTCCTCTGGCTATGTTTAGTCAAATTGGTGGAGTAGGAACTACTTATGGTAACTTTGCAGGAACCTGTGGCGCAGAGTCTGGAGGGATTCCTGCAGGATGTTGTTCCCCCGCCATTTTTGTGAAAAGAATTGAACTTCAAAAACAGGAAAAATCACAAGAAAAACAACCCATTCTGGATAGACCAACAGAATCTCTCCTCCAGTCTGAACCTGCTCAGGAAATTATTTTTAAAGCTATGGAGGATGAGTTAAATAGAAATAAAGGAAATCTCTATTTACCTGGTTTAAAATCACCCTATTTCTTTAGCTATACCCTTGCTGATGCAAAATTCATATCAGTGAATGCCTCTTTAGGAGGGCTCCTCTTTTCAAAAGAAAAAACAATAGTTTCTCAGGAAACAAATGTCCTTGTAGGAAATAATAAATTTAATAATCTGAATTTTTTTGATGAGAATAGTAGATTTTCAAGATCCACAAGCCCTCTGATCCCCGAAGAGATTACCTATACAGGTATCAGAAACAGTTTTTGGAACAGTACCGACCAGAAATTCAAAAAGGCAGCAGAATTTATTGAATCTAAAAGTGTTTCAATATCACAACAAAACCTACCACCAGAGCTGATCAATTTGCCCGATTACCATCCGGTTGACATCAAAACAACCTATATTCAAAATGATAATGGACTTTTTACTCCTTCCAAGTTAGAAGATATTGGTATTCAATTATCAAAATTATTTGACAAGTATCCTGCTTTTACCAATTCAGGAGTTGATGTATAT
>JAEWUL010000280.1 GCA_023459435.1 Bacteroidota bacterium | reverse complement strand
AATCTCTTTTATATCGAATCGGACGTGAACTATATCTCAGTCTATTATACCCAGAATGAAGAAATGCAAAAGTTTACCATGCGATCTTCTTTAGTGAAAGTGGAAGAGGGAACCCATTTCATTGGTTTAATCAGATGCCACCGCTCTTTCTTGATCAACTTTGAAAAAGTTAAATCTTTTAAAAAAGATAAAGATGGTGGAGTTGTGGAACTAGACCACCCTGCTAATCCCGTAATTCCTGTCTCTAAAACATATCTTTCCGTTTTATTAGATAAATTTGAAACTATTAAACCAATAAAATCTGTGTAAGTTATTAATATAGTTGCATTTATGATATTTAACTTTTGTTAAGAATTTTTAGTATTTTTGCAGTCCAAACTTTTTAAACAAGATTACATGAAAAAATTGAAAATTCTCGTACTTGCAAAACAAGTTCCTGACACCAGAAATGTTGGGAAAGATGCGATGAAAGCGGATGGTACAGTGAACAGAGGTGCTCTTCCTGCTATCTACAATCCAGATGATTTATGTGCTTTGGAAATGGCTTTAGAAGCTAAGGACCGACTTGGTGATGCAGAGGTTTCTGTGATCACAATGGGACCTTCCAGAGCAGCTGAGATCATCAGAGAATCTATTTATCGCGGTGCAGATCAAGGATTCCTTTTAACAGACAGAAAATTTGCAGGATCAGATACCCTTGCAACATCATATGCTATCTCTAAAGCAGTCGAAAAATTAAATCCTGACTTGATCTTTTGCGGATTACAGGCTATTGATGGAGATACCGCTCAGGTAGGCCCCCAAACAGCTGAAAAACTGCATTTTCCTCAAATCACATACGCTGAAGAGTTGGTGGAAATTAATGTCCAAAAAATCGTGATTAAAAGACGTCTTGAAAGAGGTGTGGAAACTGTTGTTTCTCCTCTTCCTGCTCTTGTTACCGTGCACGGATCTGCAACTCCTTGTCGCGCCAGAAATGCGAAAAGAGTGATGCAATTCAAACATGCCAGAACAGTGAGCGAACTTCAAGAGGAAACACGTGATTATACAGACCTTTTCAATGACAGACCTTACCTCAAAATTGAGGAATGGAGCGTTGATATGATTCAGGCAAACGATGCGTACCTCGGCTTAACAGGTTCTCCTACTAAAGTTAAAAATATCGATAATGTTGTTTTAGCTCAGAAAGAGAATAAAGTCTTAACAAGTAAAGATGCTGATGTGGAAGAGTTAATGCTCGATCTTTTAAAATCAAGAGTCATTGGCTAATCTGCTTAAGGGTATTTAAAAAAAATTAAAAAAAAGAAAAAACAATTATATGAAAAACGTATTTGTATATTGCGAAGTTACTGAAGAAAAAACCATTGCAGACGTTTCACTGGAGCTTTTGTCAAAAGGTAGAAAATTAGCTGAACAACTGGGCGTTCAATTAGAAGCACTTGTTTTTACTGATGTAGCCGGAGATACTTTGGATAGAATTCAGGATTTTGGCGTTGATGTGATCCATGTCGCTGAACATAAAGACCTGTTCCCCTACAGAACATTACCCCATTTCCGTTTGGTTCAATCTATCTTTGAAACTGAAAAACCTGAAATAGCCCTTTTTGGAGCTACTTCAGTGGGTAGAGACTTAGCCCCCAGAGTAGCATCCGTTTTACGCTGTGGTCTTACGGCCGACTGTACTTCTCTTGAAATTGGGGATCATACCGATAATAAATCCGGAACAACCTATAAAAATCTTTTATATCAAATCAGACCCGCTTTTGGTGGTAATATTATTGCAACCATTATCAACCCTGATACCCGCCCTCAAATGGCTACCGTTCGTGAAGGTGTGATGAAACTGGAAGAAGCTCCTTCAAAAAAACAAGCAGTGATCAAATTGATCGATCCAGCTAAAATCCTTAAACCGGAAGATCTTTTGATCGAAATCCTGGATCGTCATATTGAAGCTCAAAAAGTGAACCTTAAAGCTTCCGGTATCATCGTTGCCGGTGGTTATGGCGTTGGCTCTAAAGAAAATTTTAAACTTCTTTACGATTTAGCTGCAGTACTTGGTGGTGAAGTGGGTGCAACCCGCGCCGCTGTCGATGCAGGTTATGCAGAACATGAACGTCAAATTGGTCAAACCGGTGTAACCGTAAGACCAAAACTTTATATCGCTTGCGGAATCTCCGGAGCTGTGCAACACCGTGCAGGTATGGACCAATCCGCAAAAATCATCTCTATCAATTCAGATCCTGAAGCTCCTATCAATGCAATCGCTGACTATGCTGTTACCGGTGACTTGCAAGAGGTGCTCCCTAAAATGATAGCTTATTACAAAAAACATTCAAAATAGATTATTATGGCTAATTTTTATACCGACAATGAAAATTTAAAATTTCAATTGAAACATCCTTTGATGGAGAAAATTGTTCGATTGAAAGAAAACAACTACGCTTTCGCAAAATCGGAAGCTGTTGCTCCCGTTGATTTCGAAGATGCTATCGATACTTATGATAAAGTTCTTGAAATCGTTGGTGATATTTGTGGCGAAGTGATCGCTCCAAATGCTGAAAGTGTAGATCATGAAGGCGCCCGCGTTGAAAACGGTAGAGTAGTGTACGCAAAAGGTACTGCTGAAAATATCAAAGCACTTACCGATGCCAGACTCTTCGGGATGTCTTTACCCTACAAATATAACGGATTGAACTTTTCAATGGTTCCTTACGTGATGGCTGCTGAACTTGTTTCCCGCGCCGATGGTGGTTTTGCTAACATCTGGGGTCTTCAAGATTGTGCGGAAACCATTCATGAATTCGCTTCCGATGAAATTAAAGATGAGTTCTTACCCAGAATCAACCAGGGAGCGACATGCTCTATGGACTTAACTGAACCAGATGCCGGTTCCGACCTTCAGGCGGTTCAACTGAAAGCAACCTGGGATGAACCTGCTCAATGCTGGAGACTGAATGGCGTGAAACGTTTCATTACCAACGGAGATGCAGATATTAAACTGGTGTTGGCCCGCTCTGAAGAGGGTACTAAAGATGGTCGTGGGTTGTCTTATTTCGTGTATGATAAACAAGATCAGGGCGTTATCGTTCGTCGCGTGGAAAATAAAATGGGAATCAAAGGTTCTCCAACCTGCGAATTGGTGTTCAAAAATGCTCCTGCTAAATTGGTGGGTAACAGAAGAATGGGACTCATTAAATATGTGATGTCATTGATGAATGGCGCACGTTTGGGTGTTGGTGCTCAATCTGTTGGAATTGCTGAAGCCGCTTACCGCGAAGCCGTGAAGTATGCACAGGAAAGAGAACAGTTCGGAAAAGCGATTATCCAGTTCCCTGCCGTTTATGAACTTCTTCAAAATATGAGAGCTAAAATTGATGCTTCCCGATCTATCCTATACGAAACAGCTCGTGCCGTGGATATGTATAAGCTGATCGAAGAGCATGCTAAAGGTCGTACCATGACTGCAGAAGAACGTGCTGAAATGAAACACTACAACCGTATCGCAGATGCTCTAACTCCTATGTTGAAGCTGATGTCCAGTGAATATTGTAATCAAATTACATACGATGCCATTCAAATTCATGGTGGTACCGGTTATATGAAAGATTTCCCTGTAGAAAGAATGTACCGTGATGCCAGAATCACCACTATCTACGAAGGAACTTCTCAATTACAGGTCGTTGCAGCAATCCGTGCCGTGATCAACAATACCTATTCCGAAATGATCCAGGCATTCGCTTCAAAACCAGTTACTCCTGAGTTCGAACTCGCAAAAGCAGATCTGGTTGCTATGACTGAAGAGTACGAAAAAGCAAGACAAATCGTATCCGATCTGAAAAGCGATGAAGCACTTGATTTCCAGGCCAGAAGATTGGTGGAAATGGCTTCCCATATCATCATGACCTATATTCTGATGCACGATGCATTGCTTCACGATTGTGATTGTTACACCTTAAAACGTTCAACATTCACCTATCTTCGTCAGGTTAAAGCAATCTCCCAAGGACATTTCTCCTTTATTAGAGATTTCCAGATCGAAGATTTGGCAGAATATAAACAAATATAAGGCCAAAGGCCAAAGGCTAAAGGCTAAAGGCCAAAGGCTAAGGGCCAAAGGCTAAAGGCCAAAGGCTAAAGGCTAAAGATTCCAAACGAATGTGCTAGTGAGAAACAAATCTCATTAGCACTTTTTTATTATTCACACTTCACTAAAACTCATCACGAATTAATGATTCTTTTTTCTATGTATTTAGAATTCAATATTCTTAGAGTTCCCATGTAGTCTAAATGAAATTTTAGCAAATCACCCACTTTGTAGTTGTTCGCATTTTCTGATATTCCGATCACCAACATATCAGAACTACCCCCTACAATGGAACAATTGGTGTCGATGGGTGTAATATGTTGATCATCAACATCTAATAAACCAATGTCAACAATGGCCCTATAACTGGTTTTTCCCGTTAATCCTTGATCAAATGTGATCGAGTGCCCCTCTACATTAGTTCCCATCTCTCCATCGGGAAGTTGCGGTTTTTCAATCAATTCAATAATCTCCGCATATAAAATGAAAACATCTGTTTCCATCTTCTTCAATCGGCTGTTATTGTATACGTCTGTCCCTAAAAAAAGGGACTCCCCAACTCTGAAATGATTGATCCCTTTTGGGAGTAGATTTTGAAATATCAAAGGAATGGTTACAGATGAACCTCCTGAAACATATTCTATTTTTGTATTGAACTTTGCTTCAATTAATTGTTTGTATAAACTTAACTGTATCAGTTTGTCGTGGTTTGGAAGTACACCATACAAACAACTTAGATTAGCACCAATACCCACAACTTCAATGTTTTTTAAATTAAAAACGCTCGAATAAAAATCGATCAGATCATCCCGCATGATTCCCTCTCTGAGTTCACCTAATTCTATCATAATGATGATCTTATGTACCTTTTTCTGCTTCTGTGCTTCATCAGATAACAACTTAATGGTCTGATACTCCGTATTCATACTGATATCAGCGTATTGTACAATGTTTTTAATAGCACGTTTAGCAGGTGGCTTGATGTAAATGGTCTCGATATTTGGGTTTATCTGCTTAACATTTTTTAAATTGGTTACACGTGAATCACAAATCTGCTGAATGTTGAATTTGAGTAATTCCTGTAAATAATCCTTATTGCCACATAGTAATTTTGAAACAACAGACCATTTGATGTTTTTCTTCTTGAAAAGTTTGTCCAGATATTCAAAATTTAACCTGAGCTTTTCAGTATTTAACGTTATAAATGCCATGATCTATTTTTTTATATATCTCATTTCAAGATATTTATTTGTAAATCCAATTTTTTCATATAGGTATTTTGCAGGATTGTCAGGCTCAACATGTAATGCAATATTCCCATCTGCCAACTCTATCGCTTTTATCATCATTTTTTTACCAATTCCTTTCCCTCTGAATTCTTTATGAGTGGCAATATATACCAGTATGTTTTCAGGAATATACCCTTTCATACCGGTTTGATTGACGATAACAATACATGTTGTTACTCCTCCCTCAAATGATTGAAGTATGAACCCCCCAAAACTATCACTCTCTTTGATCGCATATTGTACACACTTTTCAATATCCTCTTTGGAATCCCCAAATTGTTCTAAATGTTGATACAAAAATTCAATAATCTCTTTTCTTTCTTGTGGACTGGGTTTGTTTTCTTCATTAAATAATTGATACTCTTTCATAATCGTTTTTTTATAATGTTCATTTCATGATTCATTTTTAACCTTTTTGTCGTTTGAAACGAAAGTATACAAATCATTACCTTTGTTTTGATAGGTAGCGATTATATGGCGAATCTCTATTGATTTATGTACATAAATACCGGATTCAACCTCATTTGCTCGACAAAGATACAAAAAAAAATCTTAACAAACCCTTTTTTTTAACTTCATATTATAAAAAAGTCACTGTTTTTAAAAAAGTTGGGGTACTACTTCCATTTTCAAAATATTCAATATTTATCGGAAATTTCTGGCCGGTATTAGGTACATTTAGATTATTGAATTTAAATGAAACAAGAATGTTTTCTCTTTGTGATGTAATGATAAATTCTTGATCATCAGATTTTTCAATTGTCCAACCTCCCGATTCTAGATCTAATAAGGCATAACTCTCATAATAAAAAGTGTTTTGATCATCAACAGGTGTAATTCTAATTTTTACATTTTTGTTGAATGGTGTTATGGTTGCTAAAACAAGAGTTTCAGAAGAATTTACTGAAGTCAGATTTTTGTCTAAGATGTTCGTGTAAGGAATGGCGTTGGTGTAAAAGTGGGAGGCAGTGATACTGGTTGTAGGATATTGATATGTGGTAAATAGGGTAGGGGCATGCTTTTCAACATATTTGTTGATATAGTATTGAAAATCAGATAAATTAACATTGATTCCCATCTGTTGGTATTTGTTGATGATGTTGTTTTTGATCGTTTTTGGATTTAAAAAAGATACATTTTCCCAAATCTGATTTTT
>JAEWUL010000279.1 GCA_023459435.1 Bacteroidota bacterium | reverse complement strand
AAGTGTAGCTTCATAATATTTTTTTGCTTCTTCATATTTCCCCAATGCAGTGTAGGATTTTGCAATGGAGACTAATATATTCAAATAATTCCAGTCGTTTTTACTCTTAAAATAATCATTTTCAATTATAGTTTTAGCTTGACCATAATAGTTGATAGACTTATATTTGTCACCACCAAATCTGGGGGGCTTATAGAACTCAATATTTCCCATTTGTAAATATCCAAAATAGTTTTTTTTTGTCTAGTTGAATCGCTTTTTCAACATGTTTGATACTACGTGATCCAAAAAAGATAACTTTATAAGGAGCTAATGCAATGTTATAACCATTAAAAGCACCCTGGTATGCATTTACTAATGACAAATTCAATTTTTTCTGTTCTAATTCCATAGCCATTTTTTCAGCAATATCCAAGTACCTTCTGGCTTCAGGTTTTCTTTCGTTGCCAATACACCAGCCAATGTAGCCATATAGGTAGTTTAGTAGTTCAAATTGAAAATCGGTGGTTTGATTTTTGACTTGTAACATCTGATCAACCGTTACTTTCCAGGTTGCCATATCCCCCTTAATAAAAGAGTCATAAATTTTCTGCTTATATGGCGTTTGTGCTTGCAGGGGTAAAACAAGTATAAAAAATAAAATTATGTAATAGATCTTCCTTTCCATTGTTGTTGTTTTGTTATTTGTGTATAGATTGAGTAAACTAATATAATAAACATCGTAAGATGTTGTGGTATTGTAAATAGTATATTTTTTAAAATATGTTGTTTAGAAAGAAGAGAAAATAGAATCTTTGTACTTATAAAATAAGTAAAAAATAACCCTATACTTAATAAATCCCCATATATTGGGATAAGAAATAGGGGTAAAGTTGTTAATCCCCAAAACAGAAATGCCAACAAATAAGAATTGCCAAAAAAGGTTACCATATTTTTACTGAAACCGATTATCCCTTCCTGGTAACTACTGTACATTCTGCATGAGATCTCTTCTATTCCGGTTAAACAAGCGATTTTCACACCTTTAGACTTAAGGTTTCGTGCAATCCTGATATCTTCCACTTTCTCTCCTTTTACCTTCTCATGAGGTTGGTGTTTCTGATAAATGGAAGCCTTGTATAACATAAACTGACCATTTGCGGCTGAAAGTGATACATAACGGCTGCTCTCTACTAAAGAAAGAGGCAGTAAAGTGACTAATATATAATGCATCAAAGGTACGGTATTGTATTCCCCGGTTGTTTCCATTTTTTGAATCGGAAAAATGGAAAGCATTCCCCATTTTTTTTCATTTAAATACCGGATTGATTTTGAAATCAATGTTTTTTCAACGCTAACATCTGCATCTAAATATAAAAAATAATTACCCGAAGCGACTTTGCCAAGTTGATGGCAAGCCCAGTTTTTCCCGAGCCAGTTTTTGGGAAGAGGCTCAGAATCGATCACTTTAATCCGAGAATCCATTCTGGAATACTTCAAAATAATTTCTTTGGTACGATCTTCGGAGTGATCATTACAAATAATAATCTCAATATTTGAGTAGGTCTGAACCAAAAGGTCATCTAATATCTTGGAAATATGCATTTCTTCATTCCTGGCAGGGATCAATACAGAAACAAGTTCATTGCTTTGATAATTAGAATCCTCAAATGAAACTCTGAAAATATAGTTGTTCAAAACAACCAAAAGTTGAACGGCAGCAAAAAAAATAAAAAAATAAAGAATCAATAACATTAAAAAGTTTTTTGTTTTTGAATGGTTTGTTTTTCAAGATAGAATTTATTGTATAGTGTTTCGATATTCATCATATTGGAAGGTGTATGTTCAATCTCTTCAAAATTGAGAAAAAGGGTTGGTTTTCGAGAGGAACAGAAGTCAATAAAGTTAGCTATAAAAATGATTCGACAATCAGGTGCTTTTTCTAAAATGGTGTGAATTCCTTTTTCAAAATAAATGGAATCTTTATAAAGAGACTCAATCCTGCCTTGAGGGAACATCAACACCATATTGTCATTATTTTGAAGGAGATTTTGAGTGTATCTGATCGTTTCAATAATTGTTCTGCTTTTTTTATTGATAGAATATCCGCCTGCAAATTTCAAAAAAATATTTTTTTTGAGTTCCTCTTCCAACATCATGAAATAAAACCTCCGTTTAACTATTTTTTCTCTAAAATAAACAACCCAGAACCCGTCCCACCAGCTGATGTGATTGGCAATAATTAAGAGGGGGCCTCCTTTTTCAGAATAGGTGCCACTTAGTTCAACATGATCAAAATGTCTCCTAATCCCCCATAATCCGTAGAGTCTAAAAAAATGGTATAAAAAAAATTGATGTTGAGCCTTGATCATAAAATGCAGTTAATCATTATGGAAATAATACCAAAAAAAACTATTTGTATAGAGAAAATAGCAAGACACATCCGAAAATCACCTTTCATTTTTGATAATGTTAGTAAAGTATTGAATAAAAAAGCCAGGATGAACCAAACGGTATAGTTTTGAAAAGGAACCTTATTAGATTCAAATTGCCACATATCCATAAAGGGAGCAACCGTTTCTAATATCAAATCATAAATGATCATTAAACATGTGGCAAAAAATATTTTAAAAAAACGATTTGTAAATATCTTGTCAGAAACAGTAGTTGAACAGTAAGATAATAACACCCAGTTTACACCAATCATTAATGGAGTCCCGTACAACTTAAAACCTAAACCATCCCCGTATTGATAACTACCGAAAATTTTTCCTGTTTGGACACCAATTAGTTCAATGAAAAAACCGGATACATATACCACACATAAAATAATGATATCCCTTCTTCTCCATTGTTTGTGAAATGAAAGTAAAGTAATAAAGGTAATGATTAATATAATGGGTGTTAATTCCTGGAACATGGGGCGCAATGAAGGAACTAGAAAACCAATGCTGCCAACGATATAAGCTATAATAAATCCAATCGTAATAAGTGTCGTTTTCTCATATTTAGTTGTCATAGTTTTGAGGTGTTACAATGAAAAAGTTTTTTGCCAAATCGCTTTAAAAATGAGAAGGATCTTATAATAATTGGGGACTCTGATTCGTGTAGTTAAAATAGTTTCAACATCACATTTCTTGATTTTGTTTAGTAATGTCTTATAATAAATAAAAGCAATGTAGACGGCAAGTTTAGCATCGTTCGGGAGTCTCTGGATCCCATCCTTTGCAATTCTAAAATCATTTTCAATATCATCAATAATTTGTTTTTTAGTTTCTTTATTGAAAACATCCGATACAATTTCGGGGAAATAGGTCCTGTTTAATTCTTGAGTGTCATCTTTTAGATCTCTAAGAAAATTAACTTTTTGAAAAGCAGCCCCCAGTTTAATGGCATAGGGTTCCAATTGATCATAATAGGTTTGGTCCCCTTTGCAAAATATCTTCAAACACATCAGCCCAATTACCTCCGCAGATCCATATATGTATGTGTTGATCTCATCTCTATTCGAATACTCTTTTTTTGTTAAATCGTATCTCATACTCTGAAGAAATGCATCCACATGGCTTGGGTTTATCTGATACTGTTTACAGGTATAAACAAATGAATAAATGATTGGATTCAAGCTTATCCCTGTTTCTAAACTATTTCTGTATTCCAATTCAAATGCGGTAAGTAGACTTTTTTTATCGAATTCATGAAATGTATCCACAATCTCATCAGCAAATCTGACGAATCCATAAATATTGAAAATCCCTTTTTGAATCTCTTTACTAAAAAAAAGGGAAGCCCAATAAAATGAGGTACTGTATCTTTTGGTAACAAGTTTTGAAATCTCTGAACAAACAGTTTGGTATTCATTTCTGTATGTTTCTGTATTTGCGCTCTTCATTTGTGAACAATTATTTATTAAGTATGCAAATATATAGAATTATTTCTCTATTAAACAGTCTTTTTATTAAATTTTTTGAATTAAAAAAAACGATAAAGTGACATAAATATATAATCTTAAAAATAGTTAAAATTAAAAAAAGTAAAGAAGGTGTTTTTATTGATGTAAATGGCATGAATGAATTATGGTGAATTTTGAACTGAAAATTCATATTATGATCAGTTTTTACTCCCTTTTTTCATGGCAATTACATATTTATATTTTTTGTAACAATGTAAATGCCTGATAATGAACATTTAAAAATTTTTCATTTTTTTTCATTGTAATTAAAATTTTTCTAACTTTCAAAAAAATTAATATTAATCTAAAATTATTGAATTATGAAAAATTTTTTAGTTTTAATTTGCCTCTTTATTGGCATGATATCGGTACAAAATGTGAACGCTCAAATGACTGCAAATGACCCTGTTTACATTGAAACAATATCAAATCCAAGTAAAACCATCAACCTTATTTTGGGATTATATCCTAAAACTTACAAATGGAGTGAATCGCTTGAAGCTTCTCAAATGACACTTAGGATTTTAAATGAAGCTAGTGGCGATTATGAATGGAATAATTATAAAGTGTATATCATGTTAAAAGATAACACGTTGTTTTATAATTACACAACAAAAGCAACATCCGGTGAGTTTGATTGTACCTATACTATTGATGGTGATAGCGGTTATCATGATCAAGTGGTTTGTTTTGACAAGAAATTTGATGTTGATGACATCAAAACCGTTTGGGTTTCTTTTGATACCGGTATTTTCTTTGAATTACTATATTACAAAAAATAGTATTTCTTATGTTTTTAAAAAATTGATCCTTAAGGAGATTGCTCTTTAAGGATCATTTTTTTATATGTACATAAACACTGGGAATTTTTGATAACTCATGTACTACCGAATCAGCATCCCTTAAACGAATTGAAAAATCAATAGTGTATTGATCTGTGTAATATTGATTAAGAATCTGAATGGTTTCTCCTTTAAGGATTTGCATAACTCTATTTAAATGAGTATAATCTACCTGGATGGTATATACTTCATTGACTGTTTTTTCTATAATGACAGCCGATTCTAAAGCAGATTTCGCAGCTTCCTTATAAGCTGTTATTAATCCCGAAACGCCTAATTTTACTCCTCCAAAATAGCGAACTACAACAACGAGAACATTGGTTAAGTCTTTAGATAAAAGTTGTCCATATATTGGTCTGCCTGCAGTTCCGGAAGGTTCTCCATCATCATTTATTCTGTACGCACATTTGTTATAGCCTAAAATATAAGCATAACAATGGTGTCTGGCATCAAAATATTGTTTTTTAATGTGTGATAATTGTTCTTTAACCTCATCCTCCGACTGAACGGGAATAGCTAATGAAATAAATTTGCTCCCCTTCTCTTTATAAACACCTTCGGTTTTTGATACAATGGTTTTAAAGGTATCTTCAAACATTTTTTATTGTTTAAATGAAGTATAGGCATCCATTAATGGAGTGTTTTTAACATAATGTTGCATTTTATTTCCACAAATCCATTTTTCAGAATACTCATCATATCCGGAAATCTCCTTATGAGGTGATTGAAGTCCATTTTTCCATTCTTGGTTCCCTTGATAAACAATGGTTTCATCCCATATTCCAGCTTCAATAAATTGTAGTAATGTTTTTTTACCCCCTTCAATGATGACAGATTGTATATTCCGATTGTATAACTCCTGAAGTAGATGAGGAATTTGATCAGGAATTACTGTGAAAGGTATTGGAGGGGTTTGTAGTACATCATTACTACAAACAAAAGGGAAAGGTTGATTCGTCCCGTAAAACCGATTTGTCAAACGGGGTTTATCGTTTTGATACGTGTTATATCCAATTAAAATGGCCTGTTCCTCATTTCTTAACTTATGAGAAAAAATGGTCAACTCTTGATTGGTAATCCAATAGGAAACGGGTGGTTGATCTCTGGGTATATCCATAAATCCATTGTGAGTCTCAGCCCATTTTAGGATGATATATGGCCTTTTAAGGAGATGAAAAGTAAAAAAACGTTTATTAAGTGTTAGTCCATCTTGTGAAAGGATACCCGTTTGAACATCAATCCCATTTTTCATAAGTAATTGGATTCCTGTTCCATTTACTTTTTTATTAGGATCTTTATTGGCAATCACTACACGTGGAATATGATGCTTACAAATCAATTCTGCACAGGGTGGTGTTTTCCCATAATGTGAACAAGGCTCTAAAGTTACATAAAGTGTTGATTTGAGAAGCAAAGATTTATCGGTAACCCTATTGATAGCATGAACTTCTGCATGGGGTTCACCATATTTTTGGTGCCATCCCTCGCCAATGATTTTGTTTTCGTGTACAATCACAGCTCCCACCATAGGATTTGGTTGAACGGTTCCCAAACCTAGTGCAGCTATTTGAAGAGCACGCTCCATCCAAATACTATCATCAAACCGACTCATTATTGAAGCATAAAATAAGATAAGGGTTGTAACTGTCTGTCAAAGTAGTAATATTGCAACTTGTATAGTTTGGAATAATCTTCATTAAATATTCCATAACAATTATCTCTATTGACAGCAAGTTTTGGGTCTCCAATCGCCACATCATCTTTATACTCCTGAACCAACTGTAAAAGTCTGTAAAATCTTAGTTCAGATTTTACCCCCTCAACATCCGTTAAAATGATGATTTTAAATAGGTTGTTTTTAATCACAGAGTCTTGTTGGCTTTGGGTTAAATTCTTAGTAATTGATAAGTAATTTCTTTCTCTGAATTCAGACAACATATCTAAAACTTTTGTGGTGTCGTAACCTGCAATTTCTTGATTTTGTGAATTATATATAGTAAAGAAACGGGTTCCTGTTTTTTTTATGGTAAATGATTCAGAAGGATTTTCAAAGTCAAGAAACTGAACAGATTCAATTCTGGTTAATTTTGTTTGAAACAATGTATGACTATACCAATTTTCAGCATAAGGGGAAAACTGAGGGGTTACAAAACCTCTAAATCCAGGGATATTAACGACATAAGGTTCATCCATCCCTTCAATAAGGGCATAATTGCCCATATTATCCATCGTTGCTTCCCCCATATAGTAAGTTTTTACCAGCCTCTCTTTGGTAAAGAATGGGATCCCAAAAATGGAAAATTTTGGTGCGATTTGGTAAATTTCAACTTTAACAGCCTGGCTGCTTAACATTTTAATGATATTATCTTGTGCAGTTTTAGCAATAATCTGTTTGATGTGTAAATTTTGTAATGTGGATAGAAGATTGTCTACATTTGCTTTTAAAGCAGGAATCGTATCATTTACCAACCATCCTTGATCAGTTCGGTTTAATAAAACACTATTTCCCCGTTTATCAGCCATAAATATTCTAGTAACATTGTTGGTATCCTTAATCGCAAATTCTGCACCAATAGGACCCAATTCATCCTTTGAATTGAGCAAATTTTTTCTATGTAATACTACAAAAATGGACGCCAACACAAGTAAACCGGCTATGATCAAATAAATGGTATTCTTCTTCATCTTTTGTTTTTTAAGTTTGCAAAAGTACATCATTTTTTTCAAATGTAAGGAAATGGTACCTGCTAATGTACAATAAAAAGTAGACTCAGATCGATCTCTTTTAGTTTTATTTTCCCTTTAACTGTAAGATTTGCGGATAGGAGATACTCAATATAATCAACTTGAAAGAGTTGATTTACAATAGAGATCCGCTCCCTTTTCGAGGATCGGTTTAATCGGCCTATGTGATCAATAATATCTTGAAATAGAAGATGGATGATATTGAAAATCAGAAATATAGTGTATTTTTTTGGGTCCATATCAATAGGGAAATCACCGGTTTGTTGTCCATTTTGAATAATCTCCAGGAAAACGGGGAATAGAAAATGGGATTCGATAGAATTGAGATCATCATATTTGGAATGCTCTTTTTTATACATTGGAAACTCATAGATGATGGAAAGTTCCAGCTCGTATATCAAGATCAGAATAGACTCAACAGGATGATTGGAAAACTGTGTTTTTTCTCTGTAACGGTTTACCATTTGGTCTTTCCAGTAGGATAAAATCTGTTCCTCTAAATAGTCTCTTGTGTTAAATCTGTTGTGTAGTGTCCTTTTAGTTAAATTTACTCCAGAAGCAATTTCAGTCAATGTATGATCAAAACCATGAATCACAAAATATTCAAATAATCGAATTACATTTTTGGATGGCTTGATCATAATCAGTTTTAAAAAAAGAAAGTACAAAAATAGACAAAAAATGGTATCGCTGAAACTCTTATTTCATAATACATTAACAATATTTTTAAAAATAGTATATTTGCACATTAAATTAACTCTTATGAAATACCAACCCTTACACCAAGAATTTTTCATTCAGAACAGGAAAGCTGTTATTTCCGAAATGGATGTCAAAAGTGCTTTAATTTTAACGTCACATGATGAATATCCCAGATCAGGGGATACCACTTTCCCTTTTCGTCAGAATTCTGAAATTTTATATTTAACAGGGATTGATCAGGAAGATACCTTTTTAATTTTAGCTCCGTGGCACCCTAATCCCGATAATAGAGAGATCCTTTTTATCAAAAATCCATCTCCAGAAATGGTGATCTGGTATGGTCATAGATTATCCAAAGAGCAAGCAACTCAGATTTCAGGTATTAAAAATGTGATGTTTACAGAGCAATTTGAATCCACTGTTCATGATTTGATGACCCATTCGGAATCGGTTTATCTTCATATCCCTGAAAATCCCAGAATGAAAGTGGTTCATCCAACACAAGAGATCCGTTTTGCCAAAAAGTTAAAAGAGGAGTACCCTCTTCATGCCTATAAAAGGATTGCTCCTATTCTTTATCCCCTAAGAGCAGTTAAACATGCAGAAGAATTTACCATCATAAAAAAAGCTTGTGAAATAACCAATAAAGCTTTTCAAAGAGCATTGAAAGCCGTTAAACCAGGGAAATACGAATATGAGATTGAAGCAGAATTGATTTATGAAATGATTAAAAACGGAGCAACAGGTCACTCTTTTGCACCCATTATTGCTTCAGGAGCAGATACTTGCATCCTTCACTATGTGAAAAATGATAAAGTGATGCAGGATGGAGATCTTCTGCTGATGGATTTTGGTGCAGAATATGGAAATTATGCCGGTGATGCAACAAGAACAATTCCGGTGAATGGAAAGTTTTCTCCTCGTCAAAAACAGGTTTATAATGCAGTACTTCAGATCTATAAAGAAACGATTCCTCTTTTTAAACCAGGGATGACTATCAATAAAATTAATGATTTTGTGTTCAAAAGAATGGATGAAGAATTGATAAAACTTGGCCTCTATACGAATGAAGACTTAAAAAATCAAAACCCAGCTTCCCCGTTGTTTAAAAAATATTATATGCATAATACCAGCCATTTTATGGGTTTGGATGTTCATGATGTGGGACAAAGAGACTGGACTTTTCAGCCAGGAATGGTTTTGAGTTGTGAACCAGGGATCTATATTGCAGAAGAGGGAATTGGAGTTAGAATTGAAACAGATGTCGTTGTTGCGGATAAACCGATCAACCTTTTAGCAGATATGCCTGTTGAAGTAGATGAAATTGAAGCAATGATGAAAATCAAGAAATGAAAAATCAGTTCATTCAACACTTGGAATCATTGGCCCCTAATTTCAAAAAGGCTCATTTTTTACTGGCCGTTAGCGGGGGTATCGATTCTTGTGTCATGACACACCTTTTTCAAGTCCATCAACTGAATTATGATATGGCACATTGTAACTTTCAACTGAGAGGGGAGGATTCAGATCTGGACATGCAATTTGTTGAATCAGAATTGATCCGGTTTTTAGTAAAAGATCATCAAAAGAAACCTGAGGTTTTTGTTAAAATCTTTGATACAAGATCCGAACAGATCAACTCAGGTAACTCCATAGAAATGGTGGCCAGGGAACTTCGGTATTCATGGTTTAAACAACTCTCCTCCAAATATGACTTTGTTTGTACGGCTCACCATGCGAATGATAATGCAGAAACCATACTCCTAAATCTGGTAAGGGGTACAGGATATAAAGGGTTGAATGGAATCCCTGAAGTAAATCAACCGTATATCCGCCCGATGCTCCAATTTACCTCTGATCAGATTCATAAATATGCCAAAGAAAATCATGTTCCTTTCAGAGTTGATCTTTCAAATTTAACGAATGAATTCTCTCGGAACAAGATTAGGAATAGTGTCATCCCGATTTTGGAAGAGCTAAACCCAAACTTAATTCAGACTTTTCAAAAAAATTCCCGGCTGTTTATCAAACAATATCAGTTTTATAAAGAACAAATACTGAAAATTAAAAAGAGAATCTTGCAACAAGATCAGCTGTTTTATAAAATTGAAATTGAACAGATTCTGAGTGAGCAAAATCGGGAGATTGTTTTATATGAACTTTTAAATGACTTTAACTTCAACTATTCTACTGTCAATCAATTAAATGAACAACTTCTTGGCGAAAGTGGAAAGTTTTTTTACTCCAGTACCCATTGTTTAGTTAAAGATAGAACAACATTATTTATTTATCCTAAAGAACAGAATGACCAAAATCATGAGGTCATTATTTCAAATGATGCCGATTTTAAAAATGCAGATATAACCGCAACTATTATACCTAATAGATCCGATTTTATATTTGAAAAAAAATCAAATATAGCCTATTTTGATGCCGATCTTATAGAGTTCCCACTATTAATTAGACATTGGAAAGAGGGGGATTATTTTCATCCATATGGAATGAAAGGGAAAAAGAAGTTGAGTGATCTTTTTGTAGATCTAAAATTAAACATTATTCAAAAACAACAGATTCAAATCCTTTGTGATCCCAAAAAACAAAATCAAATTATGTGGGTTATTGGGCTAAGAACAAGCGATTTATATAAAGTGAATTCCAAAACAAAAAAAATTCTGATTTTAAAAAGGAATGTTTTGTAAAATGATAAGATAAGATTTAATATTTTTGCAGAAAAAATTATGGAAGACAATTATAATCAATATTACGATTCAAGAAACCCATTTGAACCCAAAAAGAGAAGACCCGGTATAATTCTGGTATTGGCCATTTTAACATTTATTGGTTCAGGATTCAACTTGTTGTCAAATGCAGTATGGATTTTTATGGGGAAATCTATGGCCAATTTCCAAATGCCTTTTCAAAACGAACAAATGTTAGAAACCATCCATGTTATGAGTGAGGCGGCTGCATGGAAATATGTCATTATAGCTCTATTTTACCTGGTTTCCATAATTGGGGCTGTTTTTATGTTGTATATGAAAAAATTAGGATTTCATGTTTATACAGCCTCTCAAATCATCTTGTTGTTTCTCCCTTCATTTTTGATATTCAATCAAATTAGACCCGACATGTTTTCAGTCTTGTTTACTGTATTGTTCATCGTTCTGTATGGTGTTCACTATAAAAATATGACATGGGAACTGAATGATATTGAGCCAAATAG
>JAEWUL010000278.1 GCA_023459435.1 Bacteroidota bacterium | reverse complement strand
CTCCATGAGTGACTGAAGCCCTTTCGGAGCCATTTGGGGTCTTTTTTTGTAACTTTTGGCAACAGAGAAGAATATCACGCATAAAAGGGTTACAGACAGGAGTAGTGAGCATACATTTTTAGTAATTGATATATCATAAAAAGTTGCCTCTGAGATTTGATCGGGATTGTGATCAAAATGACCGGTTACTGGTTCTTTTAATTTCACAATTTTACCATTTGTTGCTTTAGTAAAACCCAAAGCATAGCCTTTATAAGCACTTTCCCCGTGGTGAAATTTACCGGATGAAAAAACGACCAGTTTTCCCTGATCCCATAAAATAACAGGTAAAGGGATAGAGATGGAGTGCCCTTTAAAGGTAGTGATGTGCCACCCATAGCTATCGATAACGTGATCAATGATAAATGTGCCGGGATTAAATTTCTCCCCTTCAGAACCACTTGCTTGAGTTTGAATGGAAGAAAAAGCGAAAACAATGAGTAATAGTACGCTATAAAATCTTGAGGAGAAGTTCTTATAAGTCATTGTATAATAGTAAATTATAAAATATTTTAAACGTATTTTTCTTTTTTTAATCGAGGGGGCTAATATATAGATAATTTTGGTGATTTCGTCCTAATAATAAAAAGAATTTTATTCCAACGCAAATGCGAGGTATGCCGATTGAGGTTTAAGATCAAGACATTTTGGATTCCACTTCATAAGACCATAACAATGTTCATCACCGGGGGTATAGATTGTGATACTATTGGTTTCAAGATACTGAAAGAAAAGCTGAGCAACAACAACAGGGTTCAAGCCGGTTAAAAGTTCTGGTATAAACGTTTGGAAATGATGTGTATAAAAGAACCCTATTCCCAGAAGTTCTTCATCATTTTTAATGGCAAAAAAGTTCCCTTTTTCAATCACATACTCCTCTTGAACCAGTTGGAAGTGCGTCACATCCCAAACCAGATGAGAGGGAACAGAAAAGGAGGAATCTCTTAGATCAGCATATTGAGCAGGGGTAAGTGTTTGTAGCGAAAAAAGAGGTGATTTATGAGGCAACAGATCTGTTAAATGAAAGTGAGAAATATTGTGATAAAACTGATTCTGGAAGCCTAGTGTTTTATAATATTGGGAAAGTGCTTCAGAAGCAGGAACGAGGGACAATCCCAGTTGATTTTGTTGACATACGATCTGAAAGGCTTCATCCAATAAAGCGGTCATAATCCCTTTGCCTCTATAGTTTGGCAACGTAGCACAACCAAAAATATACGTTAGTGATTTAAAGTTTAAAAAAGCGGGTAAGAGAAAGGCCACACTTACAATCGATTGATCTACTTCATAAACAAGGGCATTATTCTTAAATTTATAATTGAAGAAACGATCCAGAAAAGAATCAAGATCCCCAAATACGACCTTCATGATGTGTCGTAATTTGGGGATATCTGTATGATTAGCGAATCTGATAGACACTAAATGCGTGTTATTTTTTGGTTTGATTAGCAACCTCTTCCATTAACTTGCGAAGGGTTTCTTCGTCTGCAAGAAAATAATCTTTAATCAGGTTCATTTGATCGTCAAATTCAAAAACATAGGGTATACCTGTGGGTAGATTTAGACTTATGATATCCTGATCAGAAATATTTTTCAAATGTTTGATGATTCCGCGGAGGCTATTTCCATGAGCAGCAACAATAATCTCTTTGTGATGGATCAGTGATGGTTTGATATCACTTTCCCAAAAAGGGACGATTCTATCAACGGTATCGATCAAAGCCTCTGTACCGGGTTGAGCACCCTGTTCGGTTAAATGAGCATATCTGGGATCATTTTTAGGATGTCTGGGATCCTTTTCAGGGATTGCGGGGGGTCTGACATCATAGCTTCTTCTCCATTGAAGCACTTGTTCTGCGCCATACTTTTCCACCATTTCAACTTTGTTTAATCCTTGAAGTGTACCGTAGTGTTTTTCATTCAAACGCCATGTTTTTTCAACAGGGATCCACATAAGGTCCATCTCTTCCAGAACATAGTTCAGGGTTTTAATAGCTCTTTTCAGGTAAGAAGTATAAGCGAACTTAAAATTAAAACCAGCAGCTTTCAGGTTTTTTCCGGCTTCTTTACCTTCCTGTACGCCTCTTTCAGAAAGATCTACATCTGTCCAGCCAGTAAAAAGGTTTTCCAGGTTCCAGGTACTCTGACCATGGCGAATTAATACTAATTTATACATATCCTGTAGATTTAATGATTACTATAATCTGTTATTTTGATCAGGGAAACAAATTACGGGTTTATATTTTTTAGCTTCTTCGAGTTCCATAGAGCAATAAGAGATCACTAAAACGGTATCCCCAACAACGGCTAATCTGGCACATGGACCGTTCAAACAAACCACACCTGAACCTCTTTCCCCTTTAATAACGTAGGTTTCAAAACGTTCACCATTGTTAACGTTCACTACTTGTACTTTTTCATTTTCGATCAAATTTGCAGCATCCATGAGATCCTCATCTATGGTAATGCTGCCCACATAGTATAAATCTGCTTGAGTTACTACTACTTGATGGATTTTGGATTTTAAAATTTCAATGATCATATTGTTTTGTTTTAATGGTATCTAATATTGTCAATCAGTCTGACATCTCTTATGTAGAAAGCTATACACCCCACAACCCCTTTCCCTTCTTCAAATATATCCACATTTTGAAGGGTTGTATCATCCACAATTTGAAAATACTCCAGACGGATATCTTTGATTTGATTCACTTCTGAGATCACATAATGTACAATCAAATCCGGTTTGGTATGAGCCAGTTCCAAAGAATGGTTTAATATTTCATAAACTTTCGCAGCGATATCTCTTTCAGTAGGTGTAAGTCTTTGATTTCGAGAGCTCATTGCCAATCCATTAGGTTCACGAACGATGGGACAAGGAACAATCGTGATATCGAGTTGGGATTGTTTTACGAGTTCTTTAATGATGGCTAATTGTTGAAAATCCTTTTCACCGAAAAAAGCTTTATCAGGGTTCACATAATCAAATAAGCGTTTCACTATTGTGGCAACCCCATTAAAGTGTCCGGGTCTGGAAGCTCCCTCCATAACAGATTCGAGCGCTCCAAAATCATATTTTTCAGAAGGAGGTGTAGGAAAGATCTCATCCACTGATGGAGCAAAGACAATATCAGCCAGATCCTGGATAAGATTGAGGTCAGAATCCAATGTTCGGGGATAATTTTTCAGATCATCACTATTGTTAAACTGAATAGGGTTTACAAAAATTGTAGCAACAACCACCTGACTTTCAGCTTTGGCTCTTTCCAATAAAGAAAGATGCCCTTCATGAAGAGCTCCCATAGTTGGGACTAATCCTACCGATTTCCCGTTGCTTTTTACGCGAAACAGGACCTCTTTCAACTTCTCAATACTACTTATTAAAACCATATCAGTGAGAGAGTTAGTAATTTTATTGATGTTAATTCTTTGTTATCAAAAAAAGTTTGCAAATATACAAGAAAAAGAGATACCATCTCCATTATTGAGATAAAAAAAGAGGAACTTTTTGAAAGTCCCTCTTTATATGAGAAGTTGGAGTGTCAAAACTATTGTGCTGTAGCTTCCGTTACATTACGAGTAGAAGCCACCATAACAACGATTTGAGCTTTGTTTTCCATTATGGTTAAGTTTTCAACTTTGACATCTCCCACTTTGATATTATCATCAATATCCAGAGGGGTAATATCGATTTCAATTTTTTCAGGAATATTTTGTAATTGACCTTTAACTTTCAGTTTTCTAACTTTTTTCACTAATTTACCCCCACGGAGAACCCCTGGAGAGGTACCAACGATTGTGATCGGAATACCGATTACTACATCTTTTCCATTAACTACTTCATAAAAATCCACATGAAGTAAAGCATCTGTTATCGGATGCCATTGAGTATCCTGAATGATAGCATTATATTTTTTACCTTCAATTTCCATTTCAGCATATTTTACTTCAGGAGTGAAGATAATATCTTTAAATTGTTTTTCTTCAACTACAAATGTAAATTGTTCGGAACCACCGTACATCACGCAAGGGATTAAACCTTGACTTCTTTGTGCTTTTGCATCTTTTTTCCCTACGTTCCCTCTTAGAGAACCGCTCATAGATACT
>JAEWUL010000277.1 GCA_023459435.1 Bacteroidota bacterium | reverse complement strand
CATCTGAATCGTTTGGTTTGCGGATCCATCAGGTTCATAAAACATTTGTTTTCCTTGAATATCATATAAAGTAACACTGAATGTGTTCTCGTTATCCTGACTTCTAATTTGTAACAGATCCATCACTGGATTGGGATATATTTGAAAATGTGTTTTAAAATCCTCAATACCTAATACTACAGAAATCTCTTTGGTTTGAATACTGGTTTGTCCACATGAATCTGTTGCTGTTAGCTCAACCGTGTAATTTCCGGAAACAGTGTAGTTATAACTGGGTGTATCTTCTGAAGAATAGTTTCCATTTCCAAAATCCCAGTGATAACTGGTAGTAGAATTGGTGTTTTCAGTCAGATTTTGAAATCCATCAGCAAATGTATACTCAAAATCTGCTTTTAAATCTCTTTCTCCAATATACCATATAGATTGTTGATTAAATACAACTGTTTTAACTGCATTTTGAATGATTTGGGCCACGTTTTGAGTTAATCCACAATAATCTGTGATCAGAGTGGGATCTTTTCTTAAAATCGTTGTGTAAAAAGCGCATGCTGCTGCATACGAACCTTCAAGTGATGGGTGACTATTGTCAGATGTGTATAACTCGATCTCTGGATGGTTATTCCTGAGGTGTCTCCATACTCTTCCGACCGGTGAAACAATGGCATTGTTCACTTCTGTCATGTACATGTATCTTTCATATAACAGAGAATCCATACCTTCGTAGGTTCCAATGGGTGGAAAATAGGGAGCATTGTCCTGATCACCATACTTTCTTCCCCATGTCATGTAAAATACTGTTTCTGCACATGGATTGTATTGTTCAATCATAGTGTTGAGCTGAGCAGCATAAGGAAAACAACTCGATTGTACTTGTGATATTGGAAAAGCCGGAAATTGACTCTGTTCTTGTAAAACAACATATTCCCATCCCCCTTGTTGAATCATTGTGGCAGACTGATTGGAACAGTGTTGTTGAAAAGTAGTACCACCCGGAGTATTGGAAGCAACTGTTACCTGATCACCTGTTGATTGAGCCACACTCAAAAATAAACCCGGTAAATTGTTTACCCCTGTATAACTGTTCCCAATAAACAATACGTCAAGCCCCTGTGCACAAACACTGAAGATCATCCATTGTACTAAAAAATATAAAATACTCTTTTTTACCATTTTTTCTCGCTTTTTGGGGTGGTTTCTTTCGTAGAAAGCTGAATAATACGTTCTTTAACTTCCTGTTTCACGTGAAACCCTAAAGATATCCCTTTTTTGTTTTCAGTATAAAGCAAATCATCTGTTAACATCAAGATTGTTTTAATGGGGTTGAACTCTTTTCCCTCTTCTAACAAATCGGGTAATGATATGATCGTTCCTTTTACCTCAAAATGGGCAAACAGTTCATCATTTTCCAAGATATAACCAGTAGAAACGGTTACATCTTCCCCTTTTGTTGTTTTTTTGATCACATTCAGGAACTCTTGCGTTGCTGTACTAATTGTTCCAAAATGATCCTCTAAAGAGTACTCTTCGCAGATCTCTTCTACTAACTTTAAGTTGGCTGGTATAGCCTTACTTAATAATGCTTCGGGTAATTCAAAATAATACATGTCTATTCGATATTATAAAAATATTTATTTGCTTTTTCCTTATAATAGTACTGTAATGACGGTGGTATGGTTTTGATCATTTCAGTTTGTTGTTGTTTCTCTTTATCAAACCTCCATTCCTTAGGTGGATTAGGATTGTACTTTTCTTTTGCCTCTGTTGATTCCCTTTTCTCCTCCTTCTCTCTTTTCATCTCTGCTCTCTCACTCTCTAATAATCTGGTCTCAATGTTTTTTTGTCGGTTTATCGTTTGTTGCGAAATGATTCTATTGACTAGATCTTTCTCTGTTGCTTCCATCTCTCTTAACATTTGTTCAATCCCCTTATCTCCTACCCCATTTTGCCTTTTAATCTCTTCATTGTATTCTTGTAACATCTTTCTGATAGCCTCTTGTTGAGCAGCCATTTTTGCAAATTGCTCACTAAAATTGTTGGGTTTGCCCGTTTGTCCTTGTTGTTTCCCGTTTTGTTCCATTGATTTTTTAAGAGATTCCATCTGACGATTGAGCTGCTGTTGTAACTCTCTTGCCGTTTTAGGCTTGCTTTTATTCCCTCCCGGTTTGCTGCATGATGAACTTCCTCCCTTTTTGTTGCATTTTCCATTGCTTTCCTTTTGTTTTTGCTTCATCTCTTTCATGGATTCAGCTAACATTAAGGCTAAATTGTTCATAGATGTAAATGCAAATTGTTCATTAAGTGCCGCCTGTGGCATTAACCTGTCATTTAATTGTGCTTGTGTTGCTTTTAAATATTCTTGAATCTTCTGTACCTCTTTTTGAATAAATGGTTGTACTGATGTTTGTCTTTTAGCAAGAGTATTTAATGAATCTTCAATCATTCTCATATAATCTGAGATCTCTTTCTGTGTTCTTACGATATCCGTAATTTGTGCAGATCTGGATTGTGCCGTAAAAGTTCTTTTTAAGTTTGCCTCCTGCTTAAAGGATACTTGAATTAAGTTATCCATTATTTGTCTCAGTGATTCAATATCTTCTCCGATATCCTCATTTTCAGCTTCGTTTTTTTCTTGCTCCATCTCATCCGCCATTTGCTCCATCTTGTCTCCGGCAGATTGTTGCTTTCCTTTTGCCTTTGATCTGTTGTTTTTATTGATCTGCTCCTTTGCTTCGTTGATGTCGCTTTGAATTTGATTCTGTTGCTCTTTTCTATCCTTCATCTGAATAGGATCTTCCAACCCCTTATTCATTTGCTGTAGTTCATTGAGTTCTTTTTTGATCTCATTAAACTTCTGATTGATCTCCTCTTGTTTTTTTTGCAACTCCTCTTTACTGATTGTTTTGTTTTCAGATTGTTCCGATAATTGTTTTTGTTCCTGGGATAGCGTTCTGGTTTGATCAATTATATCCTGGAACTTTTTTTCAAATTCTAAAAGTTTGAATAATTCCAGCTGCTGATCTAACTGTTTATTAATATCATCCGCGTTTTGCTTGAAATTCTGAATCTCTTTTTGAAGCTGATCTTTGTTCATTTGATTCATCATATTCTGCATTTTTTGAAACATCTCTTTGATTTCATCACTTAAAATGGTATCAAAACGTTTCATGATCTCTTCCTGTTTCTTTAAAATCTCTTCAGAAATATCTTTATATCGCATTTCTTTTGCCTTATTATCCTCTTGTTTGTTTTTGATCTCCTCAATCTGTTCTTTAATGGAATTATACTGATCCATCAGTTTCTCAAGCCTTTTTTTGTCTTGCCAGGTCATTTGACTGTTCTGCATCAACTGTTGCTGAAACCTGGTAATATTTTTGATCAACTCTTCAGATTCTTTAATGAGTTTCTGTAAATCACTTTTCGTTTCAGTGTTGGTTTTATTGATCTCTTTTTGAATCTCTTCTTCTGTTTTTACTGAAAAAGTGTTCATTTGTGTCTTGGAACTTTTGGCTCCATTAACACCATCATTGTCTTTAACCTCAAAGTAATAGTCGATCTGCTGTCCGGGATTTAACAATAAAATTGAGGAGTCAAAATAGAAGTAAAAATCTTGTACTGTGAGATTAAGAAGAATTTTAACAGGTATGGATTTGTTCTCTTCCAATACATTTCCATCTTTATCTTTTTTAGAATACACAAACTGCAACTGACTAAACCCGTAATCATCTTTAACCGTTCCCTTAAAATATACCCTGTCAGCAAATAAAGAGTCTTGTTGACTTTGAACATAGATCTCTGGATATAAATCTTTGATAATCTGAATTTGTTGAGATAACGTATCTGTACTGGTAATAAATTTGTTTTGATTTACAATGCTATAAAAAACAGGTTCTTTTACAGAAAGAGAATAGATAAAAAGATCATCTTTTGCTATCATCTCTTGTTGCAGGTTATTTTGAATAAAAAAGAGTTTTTCTGTATTTTTTGTATACACTTTCCAGGTTATTTTGGTTCCTTCTGGAACAGTCAAAGAACCCATGTTTTCGATAACTTCACTATTTTTATTGATGTATGAGGGATACTTTAACTCTAAAATATAACTAACGGTGATCGGTTTAGGCAACACTTTTAATTGATATGATTTTGAGATAACCTCATCTGTAACTATTTGAAATTCAATATTTTTCTGAATGTTTGAAAATGTATATTGAAATAAATGGGATTTGTTTTTTATACATTTATAGTTTCTGCCATCCACTTTTATATATACTTCATCCGGAACCTCCTCTCCCAGAACCTTGATGGTTAACTGATAATCCTGATTCTGGAAAATGGTCATAGATTTGTTTTGGATTTCAAACTGATAAGGAGCCGGTTTTTCAAAAGTTTCCTGATATTGTACAATCCTTTTTGTGGATTCTGTAATTATTTCACTTTTTATCGAAAATATGGCAATTAAAAGAAGTATGGGTAATAATGCGTATTTTAAGAATTTTTTGGTTTTGTGAAATGGAATTGCCTGTACAAAAGGAAAAATTTTTATGTTCTCAATTTTTGTATCAATAGCAGAAACCAAGAGGTCGTAACTTTTATAGTCTCCTTTATCTTTTAATTCTTCCAGTTGAAAAATATTCAGTAATTGATCATCAATTTGAGGGAAATAGGTTCCTATTAGTTTGGCTATTGTTTCCTTATCGATCTGCTTTCCTAAACCTAAAAGCTTAATAATGGGATAAATAATGTAGATGGCAGTGGAAACTCCCAAAATAAACAGATACGAATAAAAAAGAATGGATCTTCCAACTGAATTTAAATAGGAGAAATACTCTAAAGTTGTGTATAAAATAAAAACGAAAGCTGTGATTAAAATAAAAACAAGTATCCCCTTATAAAGCTGATTCAAATAGAATTTCTTTACAAATTGTTTGATTTTATGTTTAATATAGCTTTGATTTTCAGTCATTTTCAGCATTTTTATGTGTCATTGTAGTATTAAAAAATGGCAGTTTTTGTTGTCGTATATAGTTCGCTTGCTTTTTGTTTTTTTTGTAATGTTTTTTAATAAAAAAATATTTATTAAACCAGGAATTCAATTTATTCATTTTCGCTCTTTTGGAAAAATATTTGAAAAGATCAATATTTTTTTCTCTGGAGTGTTTATTCTTAACTTCCTGCATTTCATTTATTAAAAGATCTGTTATCGGAATTAAAACCGGACAAACTTCGTTACAGTTACCGCAAAGAGATGTATTTTCAAAAATTTGGGTTGTTTTTTTCGTTTCTTCAAAACAATTGCTATATATCAATTCAATAGGTGTTAACTTTTTGGTTTGTTTATACACAGGACAAACCTCCTTACACCTTCCACAGTTGATACAATATAAGGATTCTCTTAAAATGGAATCTTTTAATATGTTAGAAATCCCATTGTCGTAAAAATAGAGATGAAGTTTCACTTTTTTTGTTAAAAACTTCTCCTCTGCCATAAAAAGATTATTGTTATAAATCTGATCAAATTCTCCTGTAATAAACTTAATATCTTTAGGAAAACAATAGTCGTTATTTTCTTTGTTTAATAAAAACAAAAGGGGTTCTAATTCGTTTTGTTTTATAACTAAATTATTAATATCCAATATGATATGTAAATTTTCTACTTTATTGAAGCACGATTTTGAGGTTTTATCTACTAAAACCAATGCTCCCGTTTCTACAACACCGAAATTGGCTCTTACCACGAGGTGTTCAGGAATCTCTTTTAAATCAGCAAAATCTAAAACTGGAATAACTTTATACGTTGCATTTTTTTCTAAAAAAGATTTTGGAATTTGAGGTAAATCAAAAGAAATCCTATTGTTAGTTGGTTTTTCAAAACTTTTAATAATCGTTTCAACCAACTCTCCTTCATCAATGATCCAGTTCACTTTAAACTGTTTGTCAATCCATCTTTTTTCAAATGATAATAAATGCTTTTCCATCTCTTCAATATAAGATTGACGGATCAGGTTCGCTCTGGTTTTTATATAT
>JAEWUL010000276.1 GCA_023459435.1 Bacteroidota bacterium | reverse complement strand
CTTTCATTGAATCTAAAAGCTCTTCTACGTTTTGTTTTCTGTCAGAGTCAGATTTATCTTCACTCAAATCCTTCAGAATTCCTACTGAAACTACAATATGTTTTCCTAATTCATACGCATCTGTAGTCGTGATCATAGCGGAAAAGCTCTTAATTTTTGTTACAAATTCTACCAAACGTTCTTTCGTAGGTTTATTGACATCAAGTTGATACAGATCCGGTCGTTCCAAAATATTCCAGATTCTGGTCTGGTGTTGATTGGCACAAACAATCACCTTTTCCATAGTGGTCAATCCGATCCCTCTTTGAGGATAGTTGATGATCCTTCTCAAGGACTCTTCGTCAAAGTGATTGATAGAAAGGCGAAAATATGCAATTACATCCTTGATCTCTTTTCTTTTGTAAAATGAAAGTCCACCATAAATGATATACGGAATATTCCTTTTAATTAGAGCCTCTTCCAAAGCACGGGATTGAGCATTGGTCCGGTATAAAATCGCAAACTGATTGTTGTTTACATGAAAATTTTGTTTGTATTCAAAGATGGTATTGGCAACCAATTGAGCCTCTTCAGAATCGCTATTGGTCTGAAATATATTGATCTTATTCCCCTCTTCATTTTCAGTCCAAACTTCTTTATACAACTGATCTTTATTACACTTGATCACTGCATTGGCCGCATTCACAATGTTTTGGCTGGATCGGTAGTTTTGTTCCAGTTTAATGATGGTTGCTTCAGGATAATCTCTTTTAAAATTTAAAATATTTTGGATATTGGCTCCTCTGAAAGAATAGATACTTTGGGCATCATCACCAACGATACAAATGTTGTGATGAGATGCTGATAATTTCTTGATGATTAAATATTGTGCAAAATTAGTATCCTGGTACTCATCAACAAGGATATATTGATATCGATTCTGATATTTATGCAACATTTCGGGGAAGTCACGTAAAAGCACATTCATATAATATAAAAGATCATCGAAATCCATTGCATCAGACTTTTTCAAGCGTAAATTGTAACGTGAAAAAATTTCACCGATATGTGGTTTCCCGGATTCCTGGTCTACAGCAAAAATTTCGGGATTGTTGATATAATCTTCGTGTGATAAAAGATTTGATTTTGCACCTGAAATTCTATTCAAAACATGCCCGGCAGCATACACTTTAGGATCGAGATTCATCTCTTTGATGATGCTTTTGAGCAAACTTTTTGAATCATCAGTATCATAGACGGTCAAATTTCTGGAATATCCCAGTTTTTCACCTTCAACTCTAAGGATTTTATAGAAGACAGAGTGAAAAGTGCCCATCATCACTGCTTTAGCAGATGCTTCTCCCACCAATTCAAAAATACGTTCTTTCATTTCGGTGGCCGCTTTATTGGTAAAAGTGAGGGCAAGAATCTGATAGGGATTCTTGCCTTCGGATAACATATAAGCGATGCGATAGGTCAAGACTCTGGTTTTGCCGGAACCTGCTCCTGCAATGACCATAACAGGTCCTTCAGTATGGACGACTGCTTTTCTTTGAGGTTCGTTGAGTGATGCGAGTATAGAATTTTTATCTTTCATAGGAAGTCAATAATAGTAAAAAGAGAGATGCCGATTTATAAGCGTTCTAATTTTACTGTAAAGTGTCTCATTATGGGAGCTTCCCAAACAATTTTAACCCCTTTTGTGATGGAATCTCTGCGATCATAAACATTTTTAAGAGCAGCTGCAATCACATCCATGTGGTTGTTGGTATAAGTACGACGTGGAATAGCCAATCTTAAAAGATCTAATCCTCCAAATCTATTTTCGCGTGTTACAGGATCACGGTCCGCTAAAATATAGCCAATTTCACAACCTCTGATTCCAGCTTCTAAATACAATTCAATAGTTAAAGTTTGAGCAGGAAACTGTTCTTTTGGCACTTTATAGAGTATTTTATCCGCATCAACAAAAATAGCATGACCGCCATAAGGTCTTTGATAAGGAATACCATATTCGTCCAGTTTGTTTGCCAGATATTCAACTTGTTTGATTCTGGTTTCCAGATTCTCAAATTCTGTGTTTTCATCTAATCCAACGGCAATAGCATTCATATCGCGGCCATTCAAGCCACCATATGTAATATAACCTTCGTAAATAATGGTTTTTACCTTAGCTGCCTCGTACCAATCTTGAATATTGGTTGCAATAAAACCACCCATATTTACCTGAGCATCCTTTTTTGCACTCATAGTCATCCCATCAGCATAAGTAAACATTTCACGACAAATCTCTTTGATGGTTTTGTCTTTATAACCCTCTTCTCTTATTTTTATAAAGTAAGCATTTTCAGCAAAACGAGCAGAATCAAATAAAACACGTTTGTTATATTTCTTTGCAATTGCTTTTACATCACGTAAGTTTTTCATTGATACCGGTTGTCCACCAGCTGTATTATTGGTGATTGTCACAATAATGAATGGAACTCTGTCACAATTTTCAGCTAAAAAATTTTCAAGTTTTTTGCAATCCACATTGCCCTTAAAAGGGATCTCAAGTTGTGTGTTTTGAGCCTCATCAATCGTACAATCTATAGCAAAAGCTTTTCTGGACTCAATATGACCTTTTGTAGTATCAAAATGGGAATTCCCCGGGACAAAATCACCTTCTCTGATCAAACATGAAAAGAGAACATTTTCAGCAGCACGTCCTTGATGTGTAGGAATTACGTATTCAAAGCCTGTAATGAAATTGATCATCTCTTTCATTTTGTAAAACGAAGTAGCACCGGCATAACTTTCGTCACCCAACATCATTGCAGACCATTGGCGATCACTCATTGCTCCGGTTCCGGAATCTGTTAGTAAATCGATATAAACATGTTCTGCTCTTAATTGAAACACGTTATTAAAAGCTTCTTTGAGATATTTTTCTCTTTCAGCACGTGTTGTTTTTTTGATGGGTTCTACCATCTTAATCTTCCATGATTCTGCAAATGGGATTTCCATAATATATTATTTAAAAAATTTTTAAGAATTATTTTTTTGATTTGTATGCGTTTAAACATCTTGGACAAACTCCACAAACAATCTGATCCCCTTCAGCTTTGATCTTTTTTGTTAAACGACCTTGTTTGGAATAAAATTTCCATTCACCGTCACAAATGCCGTTTGTGTAATGTCTTGAATATAAAATTTGCTCATTGTCATAGTAAA
>JAEWUL010000275.1 GCA_023459435.1 Bacteroidota bacterium | reverse complement strand
GCCTTTGCACCTTTGTGATCTTTACGATTCAAATTAATAAACCGCAGAGGACGCAGAGAACGCAGAGATTTATTAAATAAAAGTGAAAAGCCTTTGCACCTTTGTGATCTTTACGATTCAAATTAATAAACCGCAGAGGACGCAGAGACTGCAGAGATTTTAAAATAATAAAATCCTTCGTGATCTTTGCGCTCTTTGCGATTATTCATTATTATAAAAACGCAGAGAACGCAGAGATTTATTAAATAAAAGTGAAAAGCCTTTGCACCTTTGCGCTCTTTGCGATTATTCATTTAATTTAATATAATGGATGCAAATCCTTTTAAAAGCTGATTATCAATAAGATATTTATTACATTTTTGTAAAAACCAAGAGATCTACACTCCCATCACCACCACTAACATGTTTCAAATCAATCTTAGAACTAGAATAGGACAAAATAGCCCAATCCTCTGTGATCTCCTCAAACGGGCCACTGGTTGTTGAAAATGTGATATAAAACTTAGGAGTACTATCATCCGTACCTTTACTCCATGTTCCGGTGTGTGTTGTTGTTCCATTCGTTGCTATAATAGTTCCATCATCTTGGAATGTGAAATTGTATCCGGAAAAGTGATCGGTTTGATCTACTCCATCTTCCTGAAAATTGGTAACACTCCATTTTCCTTCTGAAACAATCTTACTGATGTTGTTATCGTTCGAATTGTCGTCTGTACAACTTGTAAATAGGGTTATCATAACGAACGAAGTAAATAATAAGCCTGCTATTTTGTTTATTTTTGATTTCATAATAAAAGAATTATAATTTTAAAAAACAAGGAAAAACTTTTAATAATATATTAAAAAGTTAATCCAATGCAAAAATATGCAATAAAACAATATAGATACAATTGATTATTTTTATATGTTTTATAGATTTTATCAATAATCAAACACTATTTATTAAAAGAAATTAGTTATTGAGGTCAAAACCTTATACAAAAAAATTCATTGTTATTAAAAAATCATTATATTTGCAACCTCTTTATGCAGAATATTTCACTTTAAAATATCAAAATATGAAAAAAATTATTGTTCTTATTCTTATCGTTTTTTCGGCATTTTCACTCTATTCACAGAACAATCAGATTACTCAACTTATTTATGAGGGGATTAAATATCACGAACAGGGAAAGTATAAATCAGCCATTTCCAAATATCAGGAAGCAATAGCTCTTGACAAAAATTGTTCAATGGCGTATTATGAAATGTCATACTCCTATTTTAGTGCTGGAAACTATGATGACGCCATTAAAAATGCTCAGAAAGTGATTAAACTCAAAAAAGGGAACGAGCCTATGGCTTATGTGATGTTGGGGAACATATTTGATTTACAGGGGAAATACTCAAAAGCAGTGAAAACCTATTTAAAAGCTATAAAAAGTTACCCACAGGAACAAATGTTGTACTACAATCTGGCTTTAACTTATCACAATCACAAAGAATACCAAAAAGCAGAAGAAACAATTGAAAAATCGATCCAACTCAGACCCACCCATGCCAGCAGTCATTTCCTATACTCTTTTATTTTAGATGCACAGGGTAGATCTTTTCAATCTACGATCCCCTTATATTTTGCAATCTCTTTGGAACCCAATAGTAAAAGAGGAAATAACAATCTCAAATGGTTGAAAAAAACCTTGGATTATAATATCAAAAAGGAGGGAAATACGATCAATATCAGTATCAATATGTTTAAAGATTCTTCCAATCCCTTTACATCATCAGAATTGATGTATAAAATGTCTCTGGCTTCCACTTTAGGCTCTGATTCCACAGAAAGAACCGATCAGGAGATGTTTATTCTCGCCATTACAAAACAAATGGAGTCTTTAAATACTGTTAAAATGGAAGATGATCATTTTTTCAATGTAACTTACTTAAAACCGATCCGGGAACTATTGAAAAATGATTTGGTTGAACCTTTATGTTATACCATCAGTCAATCTTTAAAAACGGATGAAGTGAAAAACTGGATCATGAACAATGAAGATCGAATAGAGCAATTTGACAACTGGTTAAATCGTTCCCTAAATGGCCATGTCAACAAGTAGAACAAAAATGAAATTCCCCTTTATACTTATGGCAATACTGATGGGTTCCTATTTTAGTTTTGCTCAAAAAAATAGTTCTATGATTCAATATGTAAACCCATTTATTGGCACCCAAAGGATGGGGCATGTTTTTCCCGGAGCAACTGTCCCTTTTGGCTCAGTTCAATTGAGCCCTGATACAGAATCAATATTAATGTATAACCAAAACAATCAATACAATAAGGAAGCATATCAATATTGTTCCGGATATCAATACCTGGATACAACTATTGTGGGTTTTTCCCATACGCATTTTAGCGGTACCGGTCATTCCGACTTAGGAGATATCCTACTGATGCCTACTGTCGGACCTCTCCAACTCGACCCTGGAACAGCTCAAAATCCTGAAAAAGGATATAGATCAACTTTTGATAAAGAATCTGAAAAAGCGGAACCCAACTATTATGCTGTGACCCTAAAAAAGGGGAACATCCAGGTGGAACTCACTACTTCGGCCAGAGTCGGTATGCATCGATATACATTTATGAATGGGGGTAATGCACATATTATTCTGGACCTTGCTCACGGAATCTACAATTACGAAGGGAAGAATGTCTGGACATTCGTAAGAGTGGAAAACGATACCTTAATTACCGGATACCGGATCACTAACGGATGGGCTAAAACTAGAACCGTCTATTTTGCAATGGCTTTCTCTAAACCGATTCAAAATTACGGATTTCAATTTGCCAAAGAGCAATATCAGGGATTCTGGAGAAGATTTGATTTGACCAACCAATTTCCTGAAGTGGCCGGCCGTGATGTAAAAGGTTATTTTGATTTTGACCTCCAACAAGGGGAAGAGATCCTTGTAAAGGTTGCAATCTCTCCCGTATCCACAAATGGTGCTATTCAAAACATGTTGCAGGAAACTCCCGACTGGGACTTTGCCAAGATCAAACAGGCCGGACAAGATTTGTGGAATATGGAATTGAGTAAGATTCAGGTAGAAATATTAAGTGAAGAGGATAAGATCAGTTTTTACACTTCACTATATCACACTTTTTTAGGTCCAACAATTTACATGGATGTTGATGGTTCCTATAAAGGGTTAGATCAAAACACCCATGTTGCAGAAGGGTTTACAAATTACACATCCTTCTCATTATGGGATACTTACAGAGCACTACACCCACTTTTCACGATCATTCAACCCACCAGGAACCGGGACATGATCCACTCTATGTTAGCCCATTATCAGCAAAGTGTGCATCAAATGTTACCTGTATGGTCCCACTATGCAAATGAAAACTGGTGTATGATCGGCTACCATAGTGTTTCTGTCATTGCAGATGCATACATCAAGGGAATTCGTGATTTTGACGCCAAACTAGCACTGGAAGCGTGCATCAAAACCTCTCAAAATAGGAAGTATGATGGTTTGGGTTATTATATGGACTTAGGGTTTATCCCTGAAAATAAAAGTTCCAACTCAGCTTCAAAAACGCTGGAGTTTGCTTACGACGATTGGTGTATTGCGCAGTTAGCCCAATCGTTACACCAGGATTCTGTATATAAAGTCTATTCCAAAAGAGCTCAAAACTTTATGAATCTGTTTGATGCAGAAACCGGGTTTATTCGCCCCAAAAATAGTGATGGTACATTTGTAACACCATTTGATCCTTTAAACACTCACGGACAGGGCTTTATTGAGGGGAATGCCTGGAACTATTCATTATATGTACCCCATAACATTCCACAATTGGTTGCGTTAATGGGTGGAAAGAAAAAAATGGAAAAGTATCTGGATGCACTTTTCACGATGGAGCTTCCCGATAAATACTTTGAAGAGACTGAAGATGTTACCAGAGATGGAATTTTTGGAAATTATGTTCATGGGAATGAACCCTCACATCAATCCGCTTTTTTGTACCACTGGACGGATGCACCATGGAAAACTCAAGTTAAAGTGAGGATGATTTTAAAACAGATGTACCATACAGCGCCTGATGGATTGAGTGGTAATGATGATATGGGGCAGATGAGCGCCTGGTATGTATTCAATACGCTAGGGTTTTATCCTGTTTGTCCGGGTAGTGATCAATATTACTTTGGATCTCCATCAGTTGTTTCTGCTCAGATCAATCTGGAAAACAATAGGATTTTTACTGTTAAAACAGAAAATCAATCGGATCAAAATGTATACATCCAAAAGATTCTGCTCAATGGAAAAGAGTTAAACCGCTCTTTTATAAAACATTCTGAGATCCTCGAAGGGGGAGAGTTGATATTCTATATGGGCAATAAACCCCAGAAATAATCGATCCCATCTCAGAACATCCATCCCGGCGCTCGCTCCAGCTCGTACCGCCTTCGGCGCCCTCCACATCCCTAATGCAGCAAAACCGCATGCGCGGTTTTCAATGGTCTAACGTCATTCTTCAAATGAATAGTCCCCTTCTCCCTAGCCTTTAGAGAATCAAGCGGGTTGTGCCGGAATCTCCTGATTATTCATTTAATCGGATTATTAGAGAGGCCTCATATGTGGCGTCAGTGTCGGAAATGGTGAGCTTATGTTTGTTTGGGTATAACAATTGAAGCCGCGATTTTAAAGTGCATAACCCTTTAGATGTGGTGTCAGTGATCTGTTTTGTGTCGTTCCATTTGGTGTTTACACAGTTAAAGTGTATCTCCTTCTGGCTGTTCAAATGAATAGAAATCTCGATCTGACCAGATCCATCTTTGGGGACATATTTGAACCCATTGCTGATGATCGGCTCAAAAAGCAACGGTGCAATAGGGTTTTGCTCTCTGGTAATATTGGTGTTGAACCGAATCTGTACCTTATGATCAAACCTTTTGTTTTCCAATTCAATATATCTTTTGTAAAACTGGATCTCATCGTTTAATGAAACCATTTCCCGATGGGATTCATCAACATAATAATGTAACAGTTTGGATAACTGTAAGATGTAATCCGGTAGTTTCTCATCCTTGATGATGGCATCTGCATATATGGAGTTCAACACATTGTATAAAAAGTGTGGCGCAATTCGGGAACGAAGATAGGTGTTCTCTATTGTGAATTTTTCCTTTTCGAGTCGGTTTACTTTTAAAGCTTCTAAATAGAATTTGAGGATCACAAAAAAGAGTAAAAACCCAAAATTTCTGAGAAATATAAAGAAATAGATCGATTGAATGTAGTTTCGCATCAGCTTCTCATCAAGAAACAACGTTTTGTATACGATTGGTTTGGTAATGGCACTCTCAATGATTGCAGCAATAACAACAGTGACCAATGATAAGATGATATATAATACTCTTTTGTTTTTTTTAAAAACGTAAGGATAAAGTATGAAATAGTTGATGTAAATGGAACAAATAATCAGGAAAGTGGAGAACAACTCCAGATTTTTTCCTAAGGTTGGTCTGATAAAAGAGTATTTCATAAAGAGATACCCGGTTAACAACCAGAATATAAGGTGAGCTCCAATTTCTAAATACCGTTTCATCTATTATTCGTTAGAAAATAAAGGCGTTGAAGAGAATGTTACTCTTTCATAATACAACAGGCTGTCATCATTATTCCTTTTCACATATTGTTCCGGAATATTCATCCATCTTAATCTCCAGTCGATGTTATTTCCTGAAACAAAGAAAGAACGATCGGGAAACAAGAAAAAATCATCAAATCTAAAAGCATCGAGTATGGCTAGTGAGTCAATGGTTTGAGGATGTAAACTGGTTACAGTATAGAAGTTGGCCGGATGCCCGGGGAGGAATGAAGTGTGCGTTTCTGCAGCAGTAACAACAACAGCAGTATTCACATTGCATTTATTTCCAGGACCTCTGCAAGGTACATGGGTTGGCGTTCCGTTGATTACAACACATCCGGTACATTCAGATGCATCGTGTCCTAACGTCATACTTAACTGGTAAAACGCACTTTTGGGTGTCCCTGGTAATAAACGAGTAGCAATAGTGGTTGGAGCTGATTGGGTCACAATATCGGTTCTGGGAAATGGTTCCGGATCCTCATCGCATTGAATGAGTATTAAAGGAGTAAGCATAAAGAGGAACAACTTTATTGTCCTGATATGGAAATGTGATGGGAGTTTCGTTTTCATATTATTCTATGTAGTTAAATTGCCAACGTAAAGTGGTTTCGTTTTGATTCACAGTGTAGATTTGTGTGGGATAATCATTTTTTTGGTATACCAACTCATATGTTTCGGTTTCGCCAGCTCCCGGTGTTCCATAATGCTCTGAATACGTATAGCTTACAAAGTTGTTCTTGGAGTATCCTGAAAGGGGAGCAGTGGGAAAAATGATATGCTCTGTAAAGGCAAAGGGTAGCCCATACAATGGATTTTTTTCATCATCGTAAGAAAAACGGGATAGTGTTGTGAACCCATTTTGATAAACTGTTTCCAGTTGAGTAATATTTTTGCGGGTGTATTCCACATTCGTTTGCGCAATTAAAACAAATCCCGATTTTAGGTCTTGTACAATTGCTTTGACCTGCTTGGCCTGATGCGTGTGCATAAAGGTCTGAAACAGTCTGGTTAGTGTGATCTTATCTTCGGAATTTTTTGCCTCTAATACATTGATGTAAGATTTATACCCATAAATCAACCCATTGTGCCTGTAAAAAGTATCGATCTGGAAAACGGTATTGGACTGGTCATAATAGGCTGTTTTGGATAGTTTTTTATCTATGTATGTCATGAGGACATACCCATAGGGTTTATTCCCGAAATAGCCGTATATCGCACTCACCTGGTTCTCTTCGTTGTATTCAAATTCAAAAACCGTCTGATCATGAAAAATCGCTTTGGAGATTTTTTCTTCTTCGTAAAGAAATGATACAAAAGGAGTTTTGGAAGAGATTTCGTAATCCAGGATAGAGAGCAGTTTCTCTTTAGAGTTATAGATATCCTCTTTCTGACATCTGGAAAAGAGGAAAAGGGATAGCAGAATAAGTGATAAATATTTGATCTTGATCATAGTTGTTCATTATGAATGCAAAGATACCAAATTATTTAGGAACCTTAAGGTAAACAATGAGTAATTATGATAAAAATATGATGAATGAAGATCCTTATTCTTCTTGTAAATCAAGCCATTCCATCTCTTTTTCTTCAGCAGTTGATTTGAGTTCTTCGTATTTTTTGTACAAAGATCCATCGTCAATTTCAGAGCTATACTGAACAGGATTTGCGAGTTTGGATTCTATGAATGTCATTTCGGTATGGAGTCGAGCGATCTCCTCTTCGATTTTTTTTAATCTATTCTGGATTTTCCGGAGTTGGGCCGTTTCAAGCTTCTTTTTTTCGTAATTCTCTTTATTGCCAGACGCTGTTTTGGTTTCCGTTTCGTTTTCAGGATTCCGTTTTTGAAACTCTTTTAGGGTATCGATTTTTTTCTTTTCAAGAAACTCATAAATATCCCCAATAAACGTATTGATTTTCTGATCTTTAAATTCAAAAACCTTTCCGGTTAAACCTTCGAGGAAATCACGATCATGGGAAACGATAATCATGGAGCCTTCGTACTGCAACAATGCATTTTTTAATACATCTTTGGATTGCATATCGAGGTGGTTTGTAGGCTCATCAAGGATCAGCAGATTGAAAGGGGAGAGGAGCAACTTCGCCAGTGCTAACCTGGATTTTTCACCACCGGAAAGTACCGATACCTTTTTTTCAGTATCTTCAGTAGAGAAAAGGAAACGACCTAAAATGGTTCTGATTTTGGTTCTGACATCTCCCAAAGCCACATCATCAATGGTCTCAAATACGGTCTTGGTGGGATCGAGTAAAAGAGCCTGGTTTTGGGCATAATAACCGATCACTACTTGATGCCCCAGTTGTATGACCCCTTTTTGTGGAGTTAGCTCTCCTACAATTGCTTTAACAAAAGTGGATTTCCCTTCTCCGTTTTTCCCTACAAATGCAACCCTTTCACCCCTCTCAAGATGGAGATCGATATCTGTCAGTACCCGTTTTTCGTCATATCCTAGATCAAGTGCCTTGGCTTCAACAGTGACTCTTCCAGAATGGGGAGCAGGTGGAAATTTAAAAGAGATCGCTGATTTATCCAGATCGTCAACCTCTACCTTGTCCATCTTCTCCAATAATTTTACTCTACTTTGGACTTGTTTTGCTTTACTGGATTTATATCGGAAACGTTCAATAAATTTTTCAATCTGTGCAATCTCTCTTTGTTGATTTTCGTAAGCAGACTGTTGTATTTCAATCCGTTCCAGACGTTGTTCTACATATTCAGAGTAGCTGCATTTATAATCCTGAATGGTTCCAAATGTGATCTCAATGGTTCTGTTGGTTACTCGATCCAGAAACATTCTGTCGTGCGAAACCAGGATCAAACAGCCGTCGTAGTTAGCCAAATAATCCTCTAACCATTGAATAGATTCAATATCGAGATGGTTGGTAGGTTCATCGAGAAGGATAATTTCAGGTTTTTGTAGTAATATTTTAGCCAGAGCTACTCTCATTTGCCATCCGGAACTGAACTCCGCAAGCAACCGGGTGAAATCGGTCTCTTTAAATCCTAAACCGAGCAATACTTTTTC
>JAEWUL010000274.1 GCA_023459435.1 Bacteroidota bacterium | reverse complement strand
AAATACCATAGATCCCTCCCGGAATGATCTTATAGGGCGTCATGAAAAAAGAGTAACCTAAAGCTAATATGAAAGTTCCAATCACTAAATAGGAGTAAGAGATAAACCATTTTTTACTGAATAGCTTGTCTTGTAAACGTGATGTAATAAAACTCATGGGGATACTTTGTTAATATTTTTTTGAAAAAGGATAACGTAATATGATCAAAAAATGGGCATAGAGGGTTCTGATGATTCCAAAATGGCTCTTCATAATAAAGAATCGTTCTGCCCAGGCCAGTTTTCTTTTTTGACTTGATACGCCGGCAATTAGAAATCTGGATAAATATTGATCAATATAGCCCCGGCAGTTTGCATTTTTATATGTCCGGATCATCCAGTCGTAATCGGATGCGATGGAATAGTGTAAGTTGTATTTTGGAGCAATATCTCTCCGTACAATCACAGACTGGTGGCATACGATCAACCCTTTGAGGAAATGTTTGGACTGAAGTACTGAAGGCGCAATTTTATGCCGTTCACCTAGCTCTTTTCCATCTTCATCTATCATGATCGATTGCCCGTAAATAAAATCACATTCGGGCTCAATTTCTAGTAGTTCCTGCACTTTTTGGAGTGTTTCCGTGTCATAGATCTGATCTCCAGCATTTATAAACCAAATAAAATCACCCGTAGCTTTATCGATCCCTTTATTCATGGCATCATACAATCCTCGATCCGGTTCACTGATCCAATGGAACTGACTCCCATCAACTCCGGGAAATTCGCCCGATTGTATCCGCTGACTGAATTCAGTAATGATCTGTTTGGTCCGATCTTTGGAGTTTCCATCAATGATCCAGTAATCAAAATCATGGTTGCTTTGATGGAGAACACTTAGAATCGTTTTTTCCAGAAACTGTTCTGCATTATACGTAATTGTGATGATGCTAATTGTCAAGGTGTTATGCTGTTTTTTTATTTTTTTTATAAAAATATCCAATAGCGCTCCCCACAAAGATCAGTATTACCAAAATGGAGGAGATCGCTGCTACTTTATTAGAGAATACTCTGACAAATGGAGTGTACACAAACTCAACTTTGTGGTTACCTTCCGGAACGATCATCGCTCTAAGAATATAATTGGCTCTGAAATGAGGAACCTCTTTCCCATTTAAATAGGCTCTCCAACCCCCTTTGTCATAAAAAACTTCAGAGAAAACGACCAGCTGCTCATGATTGGTTTTGATTTCATATTCCAGTTTATTGGGCAAACATTTTGTGTTTTTTACTGAAGCGGTGGAATCCACGACGAAAGTGTTGTTTTTGATAAGGTCTTTGTAACGAATATCAACGATGGCGCTCTCTTTGAGATTGGCATCCTTGAGGGCTAAAATCTCTTGATCAGGATTGTCAACGAATTGTACATTTGAAACAAACCAACCATTTCCAAAAGCATCTGTATTGATAAATGGGTAAGCACGTCCTTCACCTACAGGGAGAATCAGATATTTGGCATTTAACATGTTCAGTACATTCAACTCTTTAGGATCTGGTAGTGAGTCCCCTTTTTGTTCTGCCATCAGTTTGGTTCCCACTTTAGTCATCAATAGATTTGGGGAAAGATAAAAGTCGATCAAATCCTGATATCTTCTAAGTTTAGCAGGGCTGTATCCTCCAATTGATTTGTGGAAATAGGATGTTGTAGACTCGTTAAAAGTGTTGCCTGATAAATTCAGAACTCTGTAGTTTATATCCGGATCTTGTAAAATCAACTGATCAACATCTGTTGCTTTATGGTAATTTTTTACTTTTCTTTCAGGTTGAAAGTTCTCTGACCCTAAATATCTTCTATCCACAGTCCACATATCAGCAACAATTAATAAGGCAAGACCTGCGATAATAAATGGGGTTTTCTGAACTTTATTTTTTAGAAATAGCCAAAGAACACCAAAAGCGAGCCCAATGAAAGCTAGTGATCTCAAACTGTCCTGTATCAGCATCGATTTTCTGTAGTCAACTAAAATCGCCATAATCGCATCGATTCTATCCTGATCAAAACCGGCATTGAGCAGTTGGTTTTGATAACCGGCATCACCTACACCAGAAAAGACAGCAAAAGATCCGAAGATCATGATCATGATACATAACCCTCCGGTAATAGCAGCGCTGATCCATGTGAATTTCCAAGCTTTTTCTTTTGAAATCTCACCGGAAAAGATACTTTTCAAAGCCAACATTCCTAAGATAGGCATTGCAACTCCGGCAATCGTAAGGGCCATGGAAGGGGTTCTGAATTTATTATAGAATGGTAGATTGTAAAACAAGAAGTTGTTGACAACCTCAAAGTTTCGTCCCCAGGCTAAAACCAGTGATACCATACAAGCCCCGATCACAAACCATTTTTCGGGTCCCTTAATAACGAAGAGGCCTAAAATAAACAAAAATATGACAATCGCTCCAGCATAAACAGGTCCGCTGGTAAACGGTTGATCACCCCAATAGGTTGGGAGAAAGGTAGATCCGTACCCTTCCTCTTTTAGAGCACGGTACGTGTCATCCGATTTGTCAAGAACAACATGGCCACCACCATACATGTTGGGAACAAGCAATGTAAATGTTTCCGCTTTTCCGTAGCTCCAGGAGAATGCATAATCGATTTCTAATCCTGCATCATGTGGAGTTTCAGCATCTGCTTGTCTGGACTCAGGTACAATGGTTAATTCTGAACCACCTCTCATTGTGTCTTTGCTGTATTCATAGGTAGGAAGTAAATTACCTAAATTTGGAAGAACAGCCAACCCGGCAGCGATGATGAGAATACCGGCAGCTTTTCCAAAAGAGATCAACTCTTTCTCTTTGATCGCATTGATTAAAAAGACTAGACCTAGAATCCCTACTGTGATCATTGCATAGTAGGTGATCTGTAAGTGTGAACAGGCAATTTCAATTCCTAAAAACAAGAGTGTGATCAGACCACCCTGTATGTATTTTTTTCGAAAAGTCATAATCACCCCTCCAATGATTGGAGCTACATAAGCCATGGCATACCCCTTTGTGACATGCCCCGCTTCAATGATGATCAGATTATAAGATGCTAAACTGAACGCAAGTGCACCTAAAATGGAGAGCCACGGAGAGGCACCCATACAGAGCATGAAAATATAAAAACAGATCAAATAGGTGAATAAAATTCCAGCATG
>JAEWUL010000273.1 GCA_023459435.1 Bacteroidota bacterium | reverse complement strand
CATCAGCCCATTCATAAGTGTAAATTTTGATGCGGGGATTCGGGTGAGCGGGAGTTCGACCGCTATTATTCCAAGAACCGGAAGCCATTAAATCCCAGGAACCGGTACCTTCGTAAGACCCGCCTGTTTCGTAGTTGGTATCGTAATAGTCAGGTGCCCCCAGAACGTGACCCAATTCATGACAAATTACACCAATATTGGTAATGGAAGTCCCCCCTGATCCTCTATGTTCCGGAGAACAAGCATACCCGTTGATCTGAACATTATCCATATAGGCACTAACCCATCCAGCATGAGACCAGATAGCATCAGCACCTGCACCTGCCTCTTCACCTGTACCGGCAAAAATGATATAAAGGCCATCAACACTACCATTATTGTCGTTATCATAATCCGAAAAATCAACCAAAGGATCAGCAAACTGGATCGCTTCGTAGGCTAATGCAGATGGATCTCCATAAGTATTACTCCCATAATCAGCCATATCTCCCATTGCTGTAAAAGGGCCCACAACATCAAATATTACATTCAACTGATTATAAGAGGCTTCTGCATAAAAATCATGAACACTCCCGGATGCACCGCCATAATTGTAACCTATTTGATTCAAAAGGTTTTGAAAATCGGCATTTGTCTTCACAAATGATTTATCTTGAAATCCAATTAAAACACACAATAAACGCAGGGATCCTTTTGTACTATTCTTTGGCATCGATTCTAAACGATCCTCAAACAAAGATCTTATATACTGGAAAGAGTTGATTTGAAGCTGGTTAAAAAAGAGATTTTTTTCTAAATTATTTAAAAAAGTGATCTCCTCTCTGGTTCTATTTGAAACTTCTTTTGCATGAAAAACAGAAGGTACCAGATTCCCTTCATGATTCAAATAGGCATAATTAAAAAAACCTGCAGAATCATATAATAAGGTATACCCATCTTCAGAATGTGCATATTTGATGAACTCATCCCCTTTTAAAAAAATAGAAACCTGATCCCCATTAGGTTGAGTAAAAAGTATCTTGCCCGGAAATGCGGTAACTCCAAAAGTGGTAACGGTTATAAAAGATAAAATCAAAAAAAGCTTAAAACGTTTCATATTAGTTAGTAAAAATTTATTCAATGCAAATGTACCATTTTTTTTGCTATGATAAAACGGTTGTTTCCATTAATATCCCGAACAGATTCAATCTGATGAAATCCGGTATTTTGAAGATAACGGATAATCTCATCATGATACAATTCATAAGTCTCAAAAAAAAGAAAACCTTGCTCTGCAAGCTTCATTTGAGCAACATCAGCAATCCTTTTATAGAAAAGCAGCGGATCATCATCAGGAACAAAAAGGGCACTATGTGGCTCATAATCAACTACGTTTTTATGAAGCTCCTTTTGCTTGGATTTAGGAATATAGGGTGGATTGCTCACTAAAACGGTAGATTGATCCAGAATAAAATCAATATTATGATCAAAGATATCGTGTTGGATAAAAGTGACATTCACATTATTATGAAGCCCGTTTTTTTGAGCTATTTGAATTGCTTTTTGAGAGAAGTCAGTTGCAAAAATAGTTCCATTTTGTAAATTTTTCGCTAAGGATATGGCAATAGCTCCGCTACCTGTACCAATATCAAAAATAATGGGATTCTGGATTGTTTCTATCCTTTTTAAAATCAAAGCGACTAACTCTTCGGTTTCTGGTCTTGGGATCAGCACATCGGGAGTAACATAAAATGGAAGATTATAAAAAATTGTATTGTTATAAATATACTGAACGGGTTCTGATTGTTCCAATCTGGTTAAATCTTGTAATAATTCAGAAACCTGAAATTGTTTCTGAAGATTTAAGGCAACAGCAACTTTATCCATTAGTAACCTTTGAGATATAGAGATATAAAATAATTCAAGGATTTCGTTTTGGGGATAGATTTTTTTTAATGAATTAATATATAAGTTTTTAAGTTCAAATAAGGTTAATATAGTTTCCATTTGTATAAATTTCATTTGATTAAATGGCAAAAATAAAGTATTTTTGCACATAAGAATCGTATTCATTATGTATAAACAGCAATTACATCAAAAACAAAAGTTAAAACAGGTGATTTCTCAGCAAACAATCCAGTTAATGAGGTTAATTGAGTTATCAAATAATGGTTTAGAGCAAGAGATTCTTAAAGAAGTGGAAGAGAATCCTGCCTTAGAGATTGTTGAAACCGATGATGAAATCTTTTCTGAATCTGACGGGCAGGGTGATCTTATTGAACAACAAACCTCAGAAACTGGTCTGGAGGATAACGAGTTGAATGCTGACAAGATGTATGACGGATCACAAATGGAGGAGTTCTATTCATCAGAGAACTATGAAAGTTATGGTTCAGAAGAATCAGATTATTTATTGGAGTTGCCCAAAAATAGTGAACGAAAAACGTTTGATAACTATCTGGCCTCAGCTCCTTCATTTCATGAATATCTACTTCAACAACTTCATGATTTTAATCTGAAAGATGAGGATCTTTTAGTGGCCCAATATTTAATAGGTTATATTGATGAATCGGGATATCTTGCGGCAGAATTAACAATGATTGCGACAGATTTTCTTCTTACTTTCAACATTTATAAAACAGAACAAGAGATTGAAAAAGTATTAAAAGAGGTAATTCATCAACTGGAACCTGATGGAGTTGGAGCTCGAAATTTACAGGAATCTTTGCTTATACAACTTGAGAAAAAAGAGGAAACCCAGGAGATCCGGATAGCGCAGACCATACTTTCAGATTTTTTTAATGAATTTTCCAAAAAACAGTATGATAAGATCAGTAAAAAATTAAAGCTGGACAAAAACAAGCTTTCAGAGATTTTGCAAATCATCACCCATCTGAATCCCAAACCTATTTTTCAAACGATTTCTCAAGATTCTAATTTACAAGATATTACACCAGATTTTATCATTACTAATGACAATGGAAATTTACATTTACAATTATACAATCCTTTTCTTCCCAAGATTCAAATCTCAAAAGAGTTTCAAAACACCTTTTCAAAATACAATAAAAAATGGAGCCTTCAACAAAAGGAGGAAGCTGAAAAATTCATTAAAGAGAATATTGAAAACGGGAATCAATTTATTAACTCTTTGAATTTAAGAGAACTAGTATTATACAACACCATGTATAGCATCATGATGATGCAAAAGAGTTATTTTTTAAGTGGGGATGAAAAAGATATCAAACCCATGGTACTGAAGGATATAGCTGAGAAAGTGAATCTGGATATTTCCACTATTTCAAGGGTTTCCAATAGTAAGTATGTACAGACTTCCTTTGGAACCATCTCCTTAAAAAATCTATTTTCCGAATCTGTTGGAGATGATCAGACATCCTCCAAAGAGGTAAAACAGATCATAAAAGAGATTATTGAAACTGAAAATAATAAGAAACCCCTTCAGGATGAGGAGATCAGAGAGATCTTACATCAGAAGGGGTATCATATAGCGCGCAGAACCGTTTCAAAATATCGGAAACAGCTTAATATTCCTGTTGCCCGATTACGGATTTCTGTTTAAAATTCTGCATTTTGTGGTGTTCTTGGGAATGGAATCACATCTCTGATATTGGTCATTCCGGTAACAAAAAGCATTAATCTTTCAAAACCCAGACCAAAACCGGAATGGGGAACAGTACCATATTTTCTGGTTTCCATGTACCACCATACATCTTTTTGTGGGATATTTAATTCATTAATTCTATTTAGAAGTTTTTGATAATCATCCTCTCTTTCGGAGCCTCCAATAATTTCACCAATTTTGGGGAATAGAACATCCATGGCTCTAACGGTTTTTCCATCCTCATTTTGCTTCATGTAGAAAGCTTTGATATCTTTAGGATAATCGGTAAGAATAACAGGTTTTTTAAAATGATTTTCAACAAGATAACGTTCATGTTCTGATTGAAGATCAACCCCCCACTCCACTTTAAATTCAAATTTCTTACCCGATTGGATTAAAATATCAATAGCTTCGGTATATGTTAATCTAATGAAATCGTTATCCGCTACAAAATGGAGTCTTTCAATCAGTTCTTTATCAAACATATCATTTAAGAACTTCAGATCATCCATATTATGATCCAGGGCATATTGTACAAGATATTTGATAAAATCTTCAGCAAGATTCATATTATCTACGATATCGAAGAAAGCCACTTCAGGTTCAATCATCCAGAATTCGGCAAGGTGTCTGGGTGTATTGCTATTTTCAGCTCTAAAAGTGGGCCCAAAGGTATAAATTTTACCTAAAGCCAAAGCGCCCAACTCACCTTCAAGTTGTCCAGAAACGGTTAGACAGGTAGGTTTTCCGAAAAAGTCCTGAGTATAGTCCACTTGGCCTTCGGGTGTTTTAGGAATATTATTCAGATCAAGGGTAGTTACATTAAACATAGCTCCGGCACCTTCGGCATCTGAGCCGGTAATAATTGGAGTATGCATATAACAGTATCCATGATTGTTAAAATAGGTATGGATTGCATAAGACATTGCATGACGTAATCTTAATACACATCCGAAATAGTTTGTTCTTGGACGTAAATGAGCAATCTCTCTCAAAAATTCCATACTATGACCTTTTTTTTGAAGGGGATATGTTTCAGGATCAGAAGTTCCCAAAACTTTCACTTCGGAAGCTTGAATTTCAACATGTTGACCTTTCCCTTGAGAGGGCACTAAAGTTCCTCTCACTTCTAAACTTGAGCCGGTTGTAATTTGTTTCAATAGTTCGTCATTAAAACTATTGAGATCTAGAACAATTTGAATATTATTGACATTAGAGCCATCATTTAAGGCAATAAAAGCCACAAAATTATTAGCACGTTTTGTCCTCACCCACCCTTTAACACAAACAACATTCCCAAACCCAACGGATTCAGGATTTTTCAACAGATCTTTAATAATAGAACGTAACATATAAAGTATATTTATTTAAAATGAACAAAAAAAATGGAAAATCAGAGTATTAGCCGAGATAAGCTTTAAGGTTTTTACATTTCGAAGTATTTTTCAATCTTCTAATTGCTTTTTCTTTAATTTGACGAACTCTTTCGCGTGTTAAATCAAACTTTTCACCAATCTCTTCGAGGGTTAAAGGGTGTTTGCTATCTAACCCAAAATATAATTTAACCACATCAGCTTCTCTTTGAGGGAGTGTTGAGATGAGTCTGTTGATTTCCAATTTTAGAGATTCGTACAATAAACCTTTATCAGGGGTAGGAGTATCATCAGATTTTAATACGTCATACATATTGTTATCTTCATCCTGATTCAATGAAGCGTCCATGGAGACGTGTCTCGAAGAGTTTCTTAATGAATCTTTCACTTCAGATTCAGTAATGTCTAGATAGTGAGCTACTTCATCCGGTTTTGGTTCTCTTTGCAATTCTTGTTCCAGATGAGCATAAGCTTTTACAATTTTGTTAATGGTTCCAATTTTATTTAATGGTAACCTTACTATTCTGGATTGTTCTGCTAATGCCTGAAGGATAGATTGTCTGATCCACCATACTGCATAAGAGATAAATTTAAAACCTCTGGTTTCATCAAAACGTTGTGCTGCTTTCATTAGCCCAAGATTCCCTTCATTGATTAGATCCGGAAGATTTAAACCTTGATTTTGATATTGTTTGGCAACAGAGACAACAAATCTTAGATTTGATCTTGTAAGTTTATCCAGAGCTTCCTGATCTCCATTTTTAATTTTACGAGCTAATTCAACTTCTTCTTCAGCTGTAATCAATTCAACTTTACCAATATCATGGAGATATTTATCTAAAGAAGCTGTTTCACGATTAGTAACCTGTTTTGTAATATTTAGTTGTCTCATTCACTAAGTTTTGAATTATTTTAGCTTGATTTTTTCAGAATGCAATTCATCTTACTTTCCAAAAAAGCGGATGCAAATATACGGATTTTTTTATAATAAATGGAGATTTGTAAAAAGATATTCTTTTTTCAATTTTTTTACACTTTCCTTTTAATTATTTCTGATAATCAGTAACGAACCGCTATACTTTACTGTTTTAGCTTTCCCTTTATAATAGAAAGCAAAATAGTATTGTCCGTCCTGAAGATTCTCACCGGTAAAAACATTTTCACCAATAGATATTTGTTCCTCTTTCATATAGGTATCATATTGATCTGCTTCATACACTTTTTTACCCCAACGATCAAATATTTGAAGGTTATTGGATCTAAACTGATCCGGATCTTCAGGATTATAGTTTGTGTTCAGATTTTTAATTGCAAATTGATCATTAAAACCATCCTTATTTGGAGTTATGATATTAGGGAATTGGAGATCTTCTTCAATAATAACCGTATGTTTAATAGAACTTTCACATCCATATTTAGAAATGACATAGAATAAAACATCATAATCGCCCCAGTTAGTATAAGTATGAACGGGGCTCCATTGAGAGGAATCTATTGTTCCGTCATTAAAATCCCAATACCAAGTTGCATTGGAATGATCAAAAAACAGTGTTGAATCACAATAATTTGTAAAAGTGATGATTCCATCTGTTTCTGAGATTAATGAAATCTCTGGAGTAAAGGAAAACTCTGCTAATGGTTGGGGATGTATGGTTAAATAATTCCACTTCATTATAGAATCAGAACAACCATTTTCAGAAACCACGACGAGTTGTACATGAAAAGTACCCGGTTTTTCAAAGAAGAAATTTGGATTTTTCTGATTTGACACGAACACTTCCTGACCATCCAGGTTATACACTTTATAATAGTATGAATAATCGATGGTATCAGGTTGTGTTTTGTTGGTAAACTGAATTTTTAAAGGGGCACAACCTTCTGTATGGTCAGCTTCAAAATCTGGAACTGGAAAGGGGTTGATGGAGACATAAATGGAATCTCTCCCAGTACATATCAGGTTTCCATTAGCAGCAGTTGCTGTAACTTCGATGGTATACAGGCCCTCAACCAGAGCCATAATTTCATCCACATTTGCACCGGTATTCCACCAGTACACTGCATTTGTATCCACATAATTGGCATTCAGGATCAGGATATCTCCGGCACATAGTTTTGCAGTATCCAATCCATTATTAATATTTGGTTCCGGAGATTGAACTACTTCAAGTGTAAAGGTAGTATCCCATTCACAGCCATATTCATCCACTAAGGTGACATTATAGTTAAAATTACCTGCAGCGCCTAAGTTTATAATTGCAGAATTAAATGAGGTTGGTATAATATTATCCCCGTGCCAGATAACGGTATCTAGTTCCACATTATAATTCCAGCCACCGGGCACAATAGATTCATCAAAAGACATCCCCCAGTTAAAAACGTATCCATTATCGATGATATAATGGTCACAAATTGTAATTTTCCAAATTCCATTTAAAGGACAACCTAACAAAGAGGCCAATGTTGTAAAAGTTCCATAATAGACATTTGTAGTAGGTATTATTGTTGAGCTATTTGGGGAACTGGGTATCAAAGCTGGGCCGCCCCAGGTTTGACCACAAGCATCTGTATAACTATAGGGGACAGTACTACCTCCTGCACCAAAACAGCCAACGGCTCCGGGTCTAAATTCATAATTCCAACCAAGACCATGATCGTTATAGCAAGTACTTGCCAATCCTGGATTTGGAGCACATCCCAAGTCAATATTACCACCTCCGAATGAACAGGCATTATCAATAGATCCTGGAGGTGGTGGGTTTCCAATGGTATATGATTTCAGCAGAACAGAAGCACCTGAAGGGCAAGTGAGGCGCATAGAGATCTCACCCAGATAAGAGTGTTCCATCACGATATAAACGCTTAAGAGGTCATTGATACTATTCAGTGTTTGACCTGGATTAAACACATCGTAAAGTACTTCAGATTCGTAGCAGGTCCCTCCATCGGGAAGCGCTAAAGTATCTGCCTGTGAAAGTGTACCGGTTATATTGGCACCTACAGTACTAATCTGTACAGTTGAAAGGGGATCTTTGCCAACAACAACAGGGTAAGTTCCCCCTGAACAAGCCGGAGGCAATGAAGGAGATCCTTGTATAGGATTGTCTGCCACTCTGATTCTCCCTTTGAAAAATGTATTTGGATAACATCCCATGGTGTCGATAGCATACAAAACATAATCCCATCCTTTAGCTTGATTAAAACACTGTGTAATAACCTGACCGGTATCGGTTAACGTATAACCAAACCTCCAGATAAACTTAGTGTTTTCCATGGTTTGAGTATAATTGATGTTATTTTGAAGAAAAGTAGGTTGAGCTCCAAAAGTGATACAACTATCTTTACATACGTTCATATAAATATCTTCAACAATAGGTTTTGAAGTGATCACAGGATCCAATTGAAGATTATAACTTTGACAAGGAGCCCGGCATGTAACAGAAGCTTGCCAGCCCGGACCATTGTTAGCACCTGACACAAATTCCATGAATATAGAACCATCTGGATTATTGGGTTGTGGACCAGCCACAATGGACAATCCGGTTGGATTTATATATGCTGTATATATTGCAATCATTGGGTATGTATTATCAGGACCATCATAAAGTGTTAATGATGCACCCTCCCCTATGTTAAAATTGATAAAATTAAGTTTTACCGCTAAACCTGCGGTTGCTGGTGTCAATTTAATGGTCGAATTTTGGTACATACCATGATTTCCGGAAGCGCTACCCGGATCATAAAAATTTGCATTACAAGTTGTATGTGTGGCAGTCCCTGTGCCATTTGGCATATTGATAGTAATTTGAGCTAATGAGGTTAATGATGCAAATCCAATAAATAAAAACAATAAAAATGGTAACTTCATATAGAGTTCTTTTGGATCTTCAAAAATACAAATTTATTTCATTAGATTACTTTTTTATTAAAAAAAATTCAAATTTTCTTACAAAAAATAAAAAAAAATGCAGTTTAATGATAAACTGCATTTTTTTAATCTAATCTATTTATTATCACGTATTATAAGAAGAGAACCACTATACTTGACAGTTTTCACTTTTCCTTTGTAATAGAAGGAGAAGTAATACTGTCCATCTTGTAATTTTTCCCCACTAAACACCTTTTCTCCAACAATTATCTGCTCCCCTTTCATGTAGGTATCATAGTTTTCAGCTTCGTATACTTTTTTGCCCCAACGATCATAAATATGAAGGGTATTGGTTCTATACTCATCAGGATCCTCTTGATTGATATCTGTATTCAGGTTTTTGATTGCAAAAACATCATTAAATCCGTCGTTATTAGGTGTTATGATATTTGGAAATTCTAAATCTTGTTCAATGATAACTGTATGTTTGATACTACTTTTACATCCATATGCTGTTGAAATATAAAACATTACATTATAATCACCCCATGTATCGAAAGTATGTATTGCATTCCATTGGGAAGAGTCCTGAGTTCCATCAGCAAAATCCCAGTACCAAACGGCGTCCGGATTATCTGCGAAAACGGTTGAATCACAATAGTTTGTAAAGGTTACAACCCCACCTGTTTCTGATAAAAGGGAAATTTCAGGGGTAAAAGAAAATTCAGCAATTGGGTTTGGGTAAACCTCAATATAATTCCATTTGATGATTGAATCACCACATCCGTTTTCAGTAAAGGCAATTAATTGGACTGAATATTTACCTGGTGTTTCGATATAGAAATCGGGATCTTTTAGGGTAGAGGTATACATTTCTTGTACATCAGCATTATAAATTCTCCAAAGGTAGGTTAGTGGAATATCAGTAGGAGTTGTTAAATTTGTAAATTTCAGATTCATGGGAGCACATGCGTTCAGTTCATTTGCTTCAAAATCGGGGACAGGAGTTGGATTAATGGAAACAAAGATGGAGTCATTTCCTTTACAGATTAAATCTGATCCGATAGCCTGAGCTGTGATCTCGATAGAGTACCAGCCTTCAATTAATGTCATGATTTCATCGGTGCTGGCACCTGTATTCCACCAGTATTCTGCATTAGGGTCATCATAATTCGCATTTAGGATTACGATATCACCGGCACAGATTCTAGCGGTATCTATATTATTATTGATATTTGGAATCGGAGATTGAACTATTTCGATATTAAAAGTGGTATCATAAGCGCAACCATACTCATCAATTACTGTTGAAGTAAATGTATTAACACCTACTTGACTGGAAGAGATGAGTGCAGACAAAGCAGAGGTTGGTGTAACGGTACCGGGGCCAGACCAGATCACAGTATCCATTCCAACGGTATATCCCCATCCACCAGGGATAATAGACTGATCCAAAGAAAGAGACCAGTTGAAGATGTAACCATTATCAATGCTCCAGTGGTCACAAACCATAATAGTCCAGACACCATTTAAAGGGCAACCCACAAGATCTTGTAAACTTTGATAGGATCCATAAAATTCAGCAACAGTTGGGCCACCATTTGTATATGAATTTGGCACGCTTGGTTTCAGAGATGGACCTGTATAAGTAGTTCCACATGGACTAGAATAACTATACCCTACTGTAGGTCCACCAACTCCAAAGCAGGCAGTTGCTCCTGGTCGGAATTCATAATCCCAACCAATTCCAGGTATTGTATAACAGGGACTTCCCGTGCCACTATCATCCGCACAACCTAAATTAGTGCCTCCTCCAGTATTGGAGCAAGTTAAGCCCAAAGTAGCTCCAGGAGTAAGAGGTGGCACACCAGCATTTTGTTGTTTTAACAGAACTGTTTGACCAGAAGGACAAATCAAGCGGATGGAAAGGTCACCAATAAAAGTATGTTCCATAGTTAGTTGCACACCAAGGAGGTGATTAATGGAGTTCAAAGTTTGT
>JAEWUL010000272.1 GCA_023459435.1 Bacteroidota bacterium | reverse complement strand
ATCTAAACGTTTTACATCGTCTACAACCAGTTTGTATTCGTTAGATGCTTTTAAAACATTGTTTCCAAATTTTAATGTCAAAGAAGCTAATTTCTCGTTGATTTCTCTAAAACGAGCTTGTTTATCTGCAGGAACATTAGCGCCACCACGAACAAAATCTTTGTATGTTTCTTCTAATAAACGAAGTTGAACAGGATCTAAGCCAAGGCTTTCTCTTTGGTCGTATACTGCTTTGATTCTTTCGAATAGTTTAACGTTTAAAGAGATATCATCACCATGTTTAGAGAGTTTAGGAGAGATCTCTTCAGCGATTTTTTCCAATTCAGGAGCGTTAACAGCTTCTGTAAGATTGAAAAATACAGATGAAACTTTGTTCAGAAGAGCACCACTGTACTCTAATGCTTCAATAGTGTTTGCGAAAGTAGGTGCTTCAGTGTTGTTGCAAATGGCATCAATCTCAGCAGCGTGTTGTTTCATCCCCTCCTCAAAAGCGGGTATGTAATGTTCACTTTTGATTTGTTCAAAAGGAGGAATTCCGTAAGGAGTGGTCCACTCTGTAAAAAATGGGTTCTCTTCCATTTTTACAGGTTGCTCTTTCTTTTTACATGCACTAAACAGAAAGATCGAAGCCAAAGCAATTAAGGTCATTGTTCTTTTCATAATGATATAATGTTAATAATTTAGATGTTGCCAAGTTATTTAACCTGAAGTTTAGAACTATAGGTTTTTCCAGTGCTGGTTTCTCTTAATTTTAAGATATAAAGTCCAGAACTGAAATCACTTACAGAAATTGTATTGATCCCTTCAGATAAAGTACCTTTTCCAACCAAAGAACCGGTAACAGAGTAGATCTCCATTGACATCTCCGTAGGAATTTCAATATTTACAAAATGATCAGCAGGATTTGGAGATAAACCGATCGCCGCTGCACTGAAATCAGAAATGGAAGTTGAAATACCACCTAATGTTCTGTTAAACAATACAATTCTGTTTTTTGTTGGGATTGTAGCACCTCCCTTGTAGAAACAAACACCTTTAATGTTCACAGCGTAACTTGGAATGGCTGTATTGATGTAATCAGCACTGAAGTTGTCATTGTAAACTACGGAGTCTTTAGTTGTTGAATTTTGAGTTAAACTGTAATAAGCTCCTGTAGCAAAGTTTCCGGTTTGAACAAAAGTAACCCCGTTCAATTGTATCACTTTGGCTTGGATTGGATTGTCATAAGCAGCATCCAGCTGATCAATGGTAATAATTTCAGGATTCACAGTATTGAATGGATCAATAGCAGTACAGTTTGCAACAGGGATAAACTCAACCATTCCAAAGTAGTTGGTTAGTGTTCCCATGATGTTAGAAATTTTGTCCCCTAAATTGATTCCTGTAATTTTTCCAGTTGGGTCATAAATCATCATTGCACCAGTTGCATCTTGGATGTATTTCACATTGTTAAAAGATTGAGTATGGGTAACAATAGCTTCACCTGAAAATTTGTATACAGTAGTCCCTGCATTAGCTGATCCGGTATATGGTGGAGCAACATCTCTAAGAGCAGCAATGGTAGGAATGGTAATTACATTGATCCCGCTACCTGATAAATTATAAACAACATTTGAAGCTAAACCGGCACCTGAAAAAGTGATTGTTCCATTATAATCCTGAACAGCAGTTGGATTGAAAGTAACATTCATCACTTCTCCTGTTGCAGACATCACTGTATTAGCAGATAAAGTGGTTGTTGTTGTTGAAAAACCTGCACCTGCAACAGAAACGCTGATGTTTTGTCCTGCAGTTAAGTTAGCCCCACGAACTGTGATTGGTAAGCTCACATTTCCGTTTAATTCAGTTCCACCAAAACTCAAAGCACTGGGTGTGAAAATTAAAACTGGATCTGTAGATTGGAAGATCTCAATATCATCAATAAAAAAACGTCCGTTAGCAGCTTGAAATCCTTCAAATTTTATTGTAGTTGCAGAAGTTCCACCAGATGCAACGACTGTAAATTCTGTCATATCTGTAGAATTTAATCCAGTAACTAAATAGGCAGTGGTATTCACAAAAACATTGATTTGAGATTGGTCACTTCCCCATTTTCTGGCTTTAAAACGGATGGTGAAGTTCCCGCCATTACCGGAAAGGTCAAGGGCTGGTGTAGCAATAAAGCCTTTAATAGATGAGGTTCCCAGTTTCATTTTTCCTGTTGATTGATACACTTTGGATCCTGTCCAACCCGGTACAGCTGTATAAGTGTCTAAAGATGCACTTATGTCTGTTGTGGTGGAGTCTGTAACTAAATCGAAATTTTCGAAAAGTACTTGTGCTTTCGTGTCAGTAGTATTACCTATGAGGAGAATAGCTATGATCAAAGCACTAATAATAGTTGTAATTTTTTTCATAATTGGGTTTAATATTTAATGAATAATGTTAGTATCAAAAAAGCCAACAAAGTTACATAAATTTTTGTTTGGGTAAGTAAAATGTTTTGTTCAGATCAATATAAATGATAACACTCTGAAACTCTATCTTTTGACCCTCAAAAATGGCATAGTTGGTATACCCGTAATAGGTGATTTTTTTTCCATTTTTCTCAAATGTGATCGTAGGATTTAGCTTATCCTGAGTGTTGATGTCTGGAGTGATTTCGGAATACAATAATTGATGTGGTGTGTAAAGGGAATCAGTGAGTTGTGCTAATTTTCCATTCCAACCGAGTTGCTGACAAATGTATGGGTTGATCTCCAAATTCTTAATATGCCCTTTTAATATTTGATTTTGGGGATGATAGATAGCTAAAAAAAGATCCTCTCCGGTGTGCCCCCAGGTGGTAAACCCTATCAAAGAGGTTTTTTTGAGTTTTTTTCTCATTTTGGGGTCTAATCCTAAAGATTTTTTTTGGATCTCCAACGGCTCAAAGAAATGTTGTAATCTTTTTTTGGCGTATCCCACATTTGAGTTTTTATTTCCCATAGAGATCCCCGAAGTGGCATGATCAGGTAAAATGATCACTAATGTATTCCCATCCATAATGGCAAAATCAATCGCCTTTTGAACTGCTTTGTCAAATTCTAAAAACTCAATCATGGCTGTTTTCGCATCCTGATTGTGGAGAGCCCAATCCACTAAACTTCCTTCAACCATAAGGAAAAATCCATTTTCATTTTGAGATAAGGTTCCAATCGCTTTTTCCGTCATATCCGCTAAAGATGGGATTTGAGACGTATCCTGATCAATAAAATAAGGGAATTCCATTTTGTCAAAAACACCCCAGTATTTTTTGGATTGACAGGAATAAAACTGCTCTTTGGTGGTTATAATCTCATAACCTTTTGATTGTAAGAAAGCGTAATGTGGCTCTAAATATTTACTTCCACCACCCAAAACAATATCTATCTGGTTGTAAACCATCTGTTTGGTTAAGATCACCTCTTCACTACGATTGAAATGATGCGCCCCAAAACTGGCAGGTGTGGCATGTGAAAACTGACAGGTAGATACCAACCCGGTGCTTTTTCCCTCTAAACGGGAAGCTTCCAGAAGGGTGGTCAGTGGTTGAAATGATTTTTGAATATCAACCGGATATAAATCGTGACCTGTACCCAAAGGATAAATAGAAATATTTCCCTTCATGGCAGGTTGTCCGGTTGCATAACAGGATCCGGTAGGAGCAGAGTCCCCTATAGGGGCATCGGAACAGGTACTCCTCACTAAACCACAAATATAGGGGTCAATGGCTAGAGGTTTTGCTAAATCTTCGTGAAGCCATTGATTGTAATATCTTGATAATGAGACTAAACTAATTCCTGCTCCATCAGGAATCATGATGATAACATTCTTGATTTCGTTTTGAGCAATCCCTATCGAAAACACCAAAACGACAACAAATGTTGCAATTATTCTTTTGATCATATTTTTGTAATTATACTTTGCAAAATTATAAAAAATGAACTAATAAAAATTGTAATTTTGCATCGATATATCAGTTTCTTAAAAAATAGATACCCATGATGAAAAAAATTGTTTTCGTTTTATTTTTTTTAATGTTGACAACTTTTGGTTTTACTCAGAAAAGTGTAACCCAATTACCCGTTGACTCCACATTTATTCCATCTCCCCACTCTTTCCATTATTTTCTACCCAGAACCGCTTTTCAGGTAAGTGTAACCATTGAAAAAACAGATTTTATAAAAGGTTATTATACTGAATTTGCTGAAAAAATGCTGGGCATTACCAATCCAATTACAGAGAATAAAAGATCGTTTCAAATTAAAAACATTGAAATCAATAGTTTTACTATTCCTGATTCCTCTAAGCAATATGTGGTGGAACTTTCCAAACAACAAATCAAGTCCCAATTTTATACCCAGTTGTTGAATCAAAATGTTTTACAGAAGTACACAATAACTCCCTATAATTTGATTAAAACGGAAGAAATATCCACTTTTTTTATGTACTATTCCAATCAAAAACAACTGGAAAAAGAGGAGTCTTTTGTTGAAACTCGAATTGTTGATGGTGTAATTACTCAGGTGCCTGTTAATAAAACTAAAAAGATTACCAAATCTTTGGAACAACAAGCTCAGGAGGCTGCAGATTTTATTACAAAAATTAGAAAAGACCGCTATAATATTATCACGGCAATTCATGAAGTCCCTTTTTCCAAAGAAGCGATTCAACTGATGATCGAACAGTTAAATCAATTGGAAAAAAATTATATTGAGCTCTTTGTTGGGACAACCACTCAGCAGGTACTCACTGTTCAGATGGTCTTTATTCCTCAAAATGAACACGATCTCACCATACCAATGTTCTCATTTAGTGAAACTCAGGGGCTGAAAAATTTTGATGCCAATATCAAAGGGGAACAGTATGTTCTGCAAATTGAACCTAGGGTTTCATTAGATCTTTATGAACAACAACTCACTTTTTGGAATACCAGTAAAAAATTTAAAAAGAATGGATACCAATACAGAGATCCCATCCCTGCCTCATTGACTATGTATAAGAACAATGTCAAATTTCACGATTTTGGGGTATTTCCAATCTTTCAATTAGGAACTGTGAAACGGTTACCTGTAAATTCAGATCCATTTATGATCACCAACTATGCCATCATTTATTAATTATTTATTATGAAAAAAACACTCATCATAATCGGAATTGTTGTTGTAACCCTCCTTGTAATCGGGTACTTAAGCATGAAACCCTTTCAAAAATGGATTTTGAAAAGAAATATTAATAAAGTAGCTGTGGAGTACGTAAAGGATGTGCTACTTGTTCAGGATTTCGATTCTATTAAAATTGTTAAGTTCGATTCACTCTCAGATATGGGTTTTGCAAAACTCAGTCTGGAGATGTTGGAAGAGATGAAAACCAACTATGATTATCTCTACCAGGATGCCCTTGTTAATGCTGAATCAGATGAGGTTCTAGACCAGTTAACATATCAGATTAAGTTAATAGAAGTGGAAATGGCTCAACAGTATAATATTGCCAATAACAACAATACAAATACCAAGAATCTGAAAAATTATCTGGTTTATGCATTCTATTATAAGAAAGGAGTAGAAACACCGATCCTTTTTCTGACTACACCCGATGGGAAGTATTTTGATTTTAACTTGTTCAAAGAATAACAAAAGCGACCCAAAAACCCAAAAAAAAAGGCTGTTTAAAATCTAAACAGCCTTTTTTGTATTGGAATAAAACTCTTTTAGAGTTTGGATTGATTTGCAAAAAGAAGTTGATTCATTTTGTTGAACTTTCTAATGATGATTGTATCCTGGATCAAGAAAAGAACCCATAAAATAATGGCTACAACAATGACACCATTGTGAGAAAGTTTGTGATACATAGCCTCAGTTGCAAAGAATGTCGAATTGAGAACCCAGGTCATGATCACAACAGTAATTAGGAAGAAACCCCACCATAAACCTAAGAAGAACTCACTGTTATCCTCTTTGGTATCGTTAGGTATTATCGCTTTATCTTTTAAAATGTAATCAGTTTCATTCCAAACTTCTGCAAAAACAGTGTAAGGTTTAATAAAATTATAAACAGGTATAAACCAACACAATAAGCCCCAGTAAGGAGAAGTACTTTTT
>JAEWUL010000271.1 GCA_023459435.1 Bacteroidota bacterium | reverse complement strand
AAGGTGATAGTGGATTTAAAATTTCTGGTTTTGAGAGTAAAATGGTGGTTTGAAGCAAATGGTGGAAAAGTAAAACTTCCAACAAGAACATCTATTCTTTCTGATTCTTTTCAAGAGATATCCTATTTTGAGAACCCCCAGTTTCAACCATCAGAGAATCAAAAAGAGGCCATTGAAACCCTTTTTACGCACCCGTTCACTTACATTTGGGGAGCCCCAGGAACAGGAAAAACACAGTTTGTACTATCCTATACCATACTCCACTACATTAATAATAATCGTAAAGTAGCCATTTTGGCCCCCACAAATAATGCTATTGAACAAGTCATGAAAGGGGTTTTAACCATGACGGACAAGGCAGGTGTAGATCGTAGGAAGTTGATCCGAATAGGGACTCCTACTAAAAATTTTGCAGAACAATATCCTGAAGTGTGTGAAGATCGTGGAATTAATAAACAGATTGCTGATATTCAAAAACAGATTGAGATTTTAGAAAGAGTTAAAAACTATAAAGATTTGAGCGACTGGATTGCAGCAGGGAAGAGATTGATCCCACAATTAAATGATTTGGTGGAGTTATCCAATCTTCCCAGAAAAGATCTGGATATTCGAAAAAAGATCTATCTTCAAGCTGAACAGATTATTCAATCAATACGTAGAGATTTTTCTGATTATCCGGAATGGAATTACTATGTGGAAAATCTAACAATTACGAATTGTAAATCAGTTCAGAAAGAGATGGATCGATTTATTCATGAACAAGAGATTAAACATAAAACCGATGAAACCTTGTTCAATGAGTATGAAAAATCGGATTTGAATACCATTGATGCTCATCTGGATGTTTTGTTAGAGAAAAAAATGGAACTGGAATCTTTTACAACAGAAAAAAGGCTGGAAGAAGTCAATGTAGTGGCCTATACCTTAGATGGATATATTGGAGCATATACAGATCATCAGTTGATTGTAGATCATTTTTTCTTGGATGAAGCAGGATATGCCAATATTATTAAAACGTTACCCCTTATGGTTCGGGATACACCAGTTACCCTTTTTGGAGATCACATGCAACTCCCTCCTGTGTGTGAAGTGAATGATTTTGAGATGTCAAAAGATCAAAAATATCAACACCTGTTTCTATGGGCTCAATCTTCCATTTTTCTAGATGCTTTGTTTGAAAAACCAAAAGAATATTGTATAGGGCAATTTTTAAAGAATGAACCATTAAGACCCTTTAAAATGGTTCAGCGTTCTCTGAATACGACCTATCGCTTTGGTGAAAACCTGGCCAGGATTCTGGCAAAGTATGTTTATACACCCGCTTTTCATTCAGTTAATATACATGGTGAAACCCAGATCGTGTTTGTCCATGCACCAAAAATGGAGCCTATGAAATCGAGATGTTCTATCAATGAAGTCTTTGAAATTAAAAAAGTAGTGGATAAACTTAAAAAGGAGTTTTTGTCGGATTTTATTATCTTAACCCCCTATAAAAATCAGGTCAAAATGCTCAACAAACATCTTCCTCAAGAACGAAATGATCATAAAATCTTAACCGTACACGGTTCACAGGGGCGAGAATGGGAAACCGTTATATTAAGTGTTGTTGATACCAATGACAGATGGTTTGTTGATTCTCAGAAAACAATTTCCAAAGGTTTAAATCTGATTAATACTGCCGTTAGTCGCGCTAAGAAGAAACTGATCATCGTTTGTGATGTCGCTTATTGGTCACGACAAAAAGGGCAGTTGATTACAGATCTTTTTAAAGTTTAGTGATCTTTTGCCAGTTTACTTTATCATGGGAATACACTTTGACGAGATATGTTCCACCAGGAAAATGACCGATGTTGAAAACTTCAGATTCACTTTTCGTCTCAAAAGTGGAGATAAATTTGCCTTGAAAATCATAAATTTCAATGGTCTCAATGGGGAAATTGGGATCTACATGTTCCACACGAAAAGTTCCGGTAGTTGGATTCGGATATAATTTGAATGATTCTTCTGATACAAAAGACTCTATTCCGACAGGAGTACAAGTGAAATAGAGAATTTTTGATGTTTTCACTTCATTGTTATCATAACAAGTTACTTTAAAAGGCACATTGTAATAGGGCGTATTGATTTCCCCTTTTAGAACACCTGATCGGGTGATATATAGTCCTTCAATCCGTTCGGGTGGAGTGAATCTAAAGTTTCTGTTTGAACATAAAGGGGCACTGATTCCGGAAACCGGTGTTTCCTGATAGATTCGATCATCACCTCTTGATATCACCGATTCAAAAGCAGTGCTCAAGTATAGCATCTCACCGTAGTAAAATTCGATAACACCAGATTTGAATAGTTTGACGGCAAATCGAACACTATTGTTGAGTTCGTTTTTTATTTTTCCTACCACATGAAGTAAAACGAAGTTGGGATCACTTTCCATTTTAATGCTGGAAACAACAAGATCAGAAAGGAAGGGAGCCATCATCCGAGTTGAACGATTCTGATTTTCCACAGAGCACAAATAGGGCCAGTTCAGATACTCTACTTTAAATGTAATAAAACCATTGGCATAAATGCAAATCTGATCATATTTGGATTCAAAAAAGGGGAACTGAAAAGGCAAATCGATCAGAGCAATCCCACCATCGGTATTGGTTAAAGTGACTGTTGAACCGGCTGGTAAAGGGAAACTGGTGTTGAATTCTTCTAAGGTATACTCATTGGAGAGTTCCCACCTGTATGGAGGCTTCCCTTGTGTTGCTGTTAACGGATAGTTCAATGGAGTGTTCAAAGTAGTGTTTACAAAAGATTTTGTAATAACAGGCTTCGAGAAATGGATCGATTTAACTACACTTAATTGAGTAGTACTGTTATTGATGAGGTTAACATTGGTTTGACTGGAAGGTGTTTCCACTGCTGTCCCTGAGGTATAGTCCATCAGAGAAAAATTTACGACCCGACCTGTTCCCAGTCCAGCACTATCTTTTTCATCAACAATAAAAAAGAACTTATAAGGCTGATCAGGATTCATGTAGTTTAATAACGGGGTAACATCTAATCCCAATTCAAGGGTTTGATATCCATCATAGGCAGCACCTCTCATATAGTAGGGGCCACCCTGATAGTTGAACACCCCAAAATCAATGGTTTGATCCGGTTGTGTAGCTGAAATATTAGAAGAGATCCCGGCTGAAATTTTAATCATATTTCTTCTATCATGCGAAACTGTTGCTTTGTATGTGATTTGTGGAAAGACTTCATCTCTTACCTGAACAACATAAGTGCAAGCATTCCAAATGCCATTGTTATTACTACTTTGAGTAAGCATCCGATATGGGATATATGCAAAACCATTATCGCAAAAGGTTTCACCATGACTGTTAACGATCAAAACACCACCGATCTCCCAATCAGAAACGGTGACGAGCCCATCCCCATTGATGTCAATATGGTTGGTATATTGTCCATCCGTGTTAAAATCGAATCTCATGGAGTCATTGTACCCAACTATAGTAACAGAGTGAGTTGGAGTATATAACCCTGTATAAATATGTTTGCCTGCCTCTTCAGTTCCGGAAGGGAGTGTGTGATAGGGGATATTATTTGATATAAAGATATTCGCACAACCTCCTTGTGGATCATCACTACAATGATTGGCGATCCAATGCCGAAGGGTATTGATTCCTGCTTCTGTGTGGGTAGGGATTGCATACATCTCCACGATTCTGTTTTTCATCCCTTCATAATATTTAGAGTACCCACTCATCCATTTAGTAGCTCCACCAGCATAGGAATCGCCCCAGTCAGGGGTGAACGGAGAGCCTGCTGTTTTAATCAGATGCCAGGTGTCCATAAAGCTAACCCCTTGAAAGCTATTCGCTTCGTTGTAAAAATTCCAGGCAAAATGGCTCGGAATATGGAATTTATGATAGGGGTTGTCAAATAAAACGTATCTGTTTCTCCTCACTGCGAGTTCATAAGTAAATAAATAGACCAATGAGCTGGCTTGAGCACATGAGTAATCCTCCTGGTAAAAAACGTATGGCATAAAGTAAGAGTTCGCGTTATTCACAGCATAAGGGATCGGGGTGTTGAGCACCGAGGGAGGAACCATTAAAACAGGAGTGTTGAGTAACTGAGTTTGGTCATGTTCTGTTAACATGTTTTGTGAATTCCCTTTCCAGAAACTCCATGTAACGAGTATTAAGAATATTAAAAACTCTTTTTTCATGATTTATTGATTCTTTCTTGGATGATTTGATCAATGTTTTGCTCCAGAATGTCAAAAGCTTCCTTGTAAGGGAGAAAAGGGGAGATCCTTTCTTTCCCTTTGTATACAGCCATTTTTCCATTGGCACTCCCGATAATGCCAACATCTGCATCTGCCATCTCACCGGGGCCATTGACAACACAACCCATCACCCCTATTTTAAGGTTGGGGTAATGGCTGAATTTCTCTTTTACCATCGTCAGAACCTTTTGGATATCATACTGAGTACGGCCACAGGAAGGACAGGCAATAATTTCTGTTTTGGTCAACTTGATGCGACATCCTTGTAAGATTGTGTCTGCCAATTCCAAGCATTGTTGATTGGAAAAGTTATCATTATGGATCTCCAGAGTATTGAACTGGTGGTTCAGATGAAAATAACCTGCTATAGAAGCAGTTTCGGCCCACCATGTTTCCTGATCCTTTTCTTCACTGTGAATCAATAATCTATTTTTTTTGATGGAATATTGTTTTGGGTCAATCCTGGATACAACCTGTACCAGTTTTTTAGCGAAAACAATCTCGTTTTCAGGTTTTTCTGTTAAGGAAACCCGAATAGTATTGCCAATATGGTGTAGTAAAAGAGCTCCAATACCAATGGCTGATTTTACACGCCCCTCCATTCCGTCAGCAGCTTCAGTAACCCCCAGATGAAGTGGGTAACGAACTCCTATTTGTTCCATTTTTTGTTGTAATAGCGTTGTAGCTTCCAACATGGTATTGACATTACTCGATTTTAAAGAAAATACGATATTATGAAAATCAAAGTTTTGACATATATGGA
>JAEWUL010000270.1 GCA_023459435.1 Bacteroidota bacterium | reverse complement strand
TTTATTGAAAGAAGCTATACCCGCATAAAGGAACTTAAAGAGCTAATTGAAAAAAACGATTCAAATGCTTTGATTGAAGTTGATGGTGGTGTTAACAAAGAGAATGCGGAATTTTTAGTAAAAGCTGGTGCAGATATTTTAGTTGCTGGGAATGCTGTTTTTAAATCTGAAGACCCACTGGAAGCGATCCATAATCTAAGAAACTGCCTCACCTAAAGCTTTTTTATTTGGATGAAATCGTATAAAATCAGTTTTTTTATTCTTATTGTCATTTCTATTTTAATTTTCCTTTCCATTCTGTTTCCTGTTAATGGAATAAAAATTGGAAATACAACACTCCATTTTCCAAAACCGGAAGAGATTCTGGTTCGCAACAAGATGGATGAACTGGATCCTGAACAGATCCTGGAAAATCAAAAAATTAAAAAAATTGACTCTCTAAAGCATGAGTTGAGTGATACGCTGAACTATTTCATGGATGCCATGGTACACCCAACAAGGTTTTATCTGCCTAACGATGATTACAGCTACTTTGATCCATTTTTCAGAGCTGCAGAAACAGCCCAACAAAACAATACGATCATCAGAGTGGTTCATTACGGTGATTCTCAAATCGAACTGGATCGAATCAGTACAAACTTACGCTCCTATTTTCAATCTGAATTTGGCGGTTCCGGTCCTGGTCTGCTTCCCCTCTTTCAATCGATACCCACGTCTACTGTTTATCAAAACTTTTCCGGAACTTATTTAACCTATGCCCTTTATGGTGATGGAATGAGAAATAAACTTAAGGATTATGGAATTATGGCTAAGTCATTTAAAATCAACGGAAGCGGAACTTTTTATGCTTCTGCACCGGGAAACAATAAAAATAACTCAACAGACAAACCCTACTCGAACATCCGGTTAATCTATCATAATGCTGCAAATGGTTTCAAAGCAACATTAAGTAACAGATCACAACAATTACAATGGGAAAAAGAGAATGATGGTCTCGGTATTCAAATGATTCAATGGAAACTGGATACTGCGATTTCCACTTTTTCATTGCAGATTAACGGGAACGCAAATATTTATGGTATTTTGGTTGATGGACCTAACGGTGTTGCGGTGGATAACGTTCCAATGAGGGGTGCCAGCGGGACTTTCTTTACCCAGATGAACGATTCTCTCCTTAAAGAAACGTATAAAAAAATTGATGTTGGGATGATTATTCTGCAATTTGGCGGTAATTCTGTTCCGGGATTGTATAGTGAGAAAAGTGCAGATGCTTATGTCAATCAGATTGTTTCTCAGATAAAATTTTTTAAAAGAAACTTCCCCGACACCCCCATTCTGTTTATTGGGCCCTCCGATATGTCAACACGGGTTAGAGGTGTTATGACAACCTATCCGCTATTACCTTATCTAATCGACAAACTCAAGGTAGCGATTCCTGAAAATGGAGCTGCATTCTGGAACATGTATGAAGTGATGGGTGGAAAAAACTCAATGCTGGCATGGGTAAAAAAAGGCTGGGCAGGAAGTGATCATGTCCATTTCTCTACTCAAGGTGCACATCAGATCGGTGAAATCTTAGTACAATCATTTACAACCATGTACGATTTTTACCACCTCCGCCAAAAACACCCCTCTGCCTCTTTTAACGAAGTGTATTCTTCTCTCAAAAAACAACACCATAGCACTACCCTATCCAAATGATCAAACGTCTTCTAATTATTTCCGGTATATTCCTCTGTTTTGTTGCATTACTTGCTCAAAACCGGGATAATGTTCCAAAATATGCATTTATCAATTATGATGCTGATACGCTCATTTACTATCCTAACCAAACAAATCTCACAGATTTTTTCAATAAATACAATCAAGCAATTCAGTATGGAGATTGCCAGGTGAACATTATGCATATTGGAGGGTCTCATGTTCAGGCAGGAACTCTTCCTCATACGATAAGACAGAATATTCTCTATTCATCACCTGATCGGATTGGTAAAAGAGGACTTATTTTCCCTTATTCAGCTGCTCCAAGATCAAACAATCCATCAGATTATCAGGTAAGAAGTGTGGGAAGCTTTCAGATTGTCCGCAATGTTTTTGCGGAACATATTGTCCCACTCGGAGTTACTGGCGCTGCAGTGATCACATCCGATACTGCTGCTGAAATCCGAATTATTTTTAAAGACTCTACCCTTCAGTTTAAAACGGATCAGATCATTCTGATGGCTTACTCTGATTCTAACCAAATCACACCTACAATCTGGATCGATTCCGTTGAGTATCTTCCTGTTTCTTATGATACAATTAAAAAAAGATACCTCTTTGAAACAAAAATGTTTACAGATTCATTCACGTTAAAAATCAACAATTTAAACGGAGAGCGATTTATTATAAATGGCATATTCCTAGGGAATAAAACCAATGGAATCACCTATCACTCTATTGGAGTAAACGGAGCAAGTGTACCCTCTTATCTTGCTTGTCAAAACTTTGAACAAGATCTGGATCTGATCCATCCCGATCTGGTTATATTCGGAATTGGTATCAATGATGCGTCTGGCCCCAATTTTAAAAGAGATAATTTTAAACAAAATTATTTACTCCTGATTGAGAAAATAAAGAATCAAAACCCGAACTGCAGCTTTATCTTTGTCACCAATAATGATAGTGCCAAAAAGGTAAGATATGTTGTAAAAAAGAAAAGAAGATGGAAATGGGTAAGTAACCCCAATGTTCTGGAAGTTCAACAAGTGATGTATGAGTTGGCAGAGATCACCAATGGTGCTGTTTTTAACCAATTTGAGATTATGGGAGGGGCTAAATCGATTTCAAAATGGGTTGATAGTGGATTGGCTCAAAAGGACAGAGTTCATTTTACTAAAGCAGGATACACTCTGATGGGAGAACTGTTTTTCAAAGCTTTCATGGACACACATACAAAATTTAACCAAAACAACAAAAACACACCACAATAGAAATTTATGAATTGGGATAACATCAGCTCTTTTTTTATAACTCTTTTTTCCTTTGATGATCAATATCCATTGTTGTTTACTCAGTTTTATTTCTGGGCATTTTTTGCTATTGTTTTTGCCGTTTTTGCACTTATTGGAAACAGAATTCAGTTGAGAAACGGATTTCTTTTCTTTATGAGTATGTTGTTTTATTACAAAACATCCGGGTTGTTTTTAATCCTTTTAATACTCACAACAATAAGTTGTTATTATACAGGGAAAAAGATTGACCAGACTGAAAAACAATCCAAACGGAAATTTTTCCTCATTTTTGGAATTGTGGTAAATCTGGCTATTTTAGCTTATTTCAAGTACGCATACTTTTTCACCGAGTTGTACAACAG
>JAEWUL010000269.1 GCA_023459435.1 Bacteroidota bacterium | reverse complement strand
CTTACCATTAAATCGTCTTCTATCACATCAGAAATGAAAGATTATTGGGGTTTCCCCACAAGAATCTGCAATAGCCGAACATTTAACATCTAAAGAAAACCTATTACTAATGGGCGGTGTTTTCGGTTTGTCTTCTGAAGAAAATAAAGAAAGAGCCTTGAATTTGATGCATCTTCTGGAAATAGAAGATAGAAAAGATCAGGCCAAAAAACTCTCAGGTGGTTTACAAAGAAGATTGAGTATTGCAATGGCATTGATGTCTGATCCAGAGATCTTGTTCTTAGATGAACCTACTTTAGGTTTAGCTCCACATGCACGTAAATCGGTTTGGAATTATATTGAAAAGCTAAAACATCACAAAACAATCTTATTAACAACCCATTACCTGGAGGAAGCTGATACACTCGCTGATCATATCGCAATCATGGAAAGTGGAAATATTATTGCTCAGGGAACCTCATCCGAACTGAAAGATTTATCTACAAAAGAGCGGGTTCTTACCATTAAATCGTCTTCTATCACATCAGAAATGAAAGATTATTGTTCTCAACATTACGGATTGACAACTTTAAATCAAAATGAATTAACTATTCAGGCTAAACAATTTGATATCTACTCCATTGTTGACTACTTTAAATCTATTAAAGTGCAAATGAAACATATCAGTATGACGGAGCCTACATTAGATGATGTTTTTCTTCAATTAACAGGAAAGGAGCGTTTATCATGATATCTTATCAATTAGCACTCAGAAATCTAAAAGAGATTTATCGGGATAAAGTTACTATGCTTCTTGGAATTGTGATGCCGGTTGGTTTTCTTATTCTATTTTCTTCCATTCAAAAAGGAGTTCAGCTCGACATCTTTAAGCCTGCTTCCTTAGCTCCAGGAATCATTGTGTTTTGTTTTGCATTTTTGACGATGTTTTGTTCCATTCTGATTGCCAAAGATCGTCAAAATGCTTTTCTGATAAGACTTTATACAACACCTTTAAAAGTAAAAGATTATATTTTATCTTATACGCTTCCTTTTATTCCACTCGCTATATTACAAACCATTATCTGTTTTGTAATTGCCCTAGTTCTTGGTGCATCATTTACAAATATTGCAGTTGCTTCACTAATCCTTCTGATTGTAGCCCTGATTTTCATTTTTCTAGGAGTTATTTTCGGATCATTATTTTCATTAAATCAAGTATCTGCAGTAGGTTCTATTTTTATAACGATTGCCTCTCTTTTCAGTGGCGCATGGATGGATCTAAAAATGATTGGTGGAGTGTTTGATACTTTTGGTTATGCATTTCCTTTTGCCCATTCTGTTGATATAAGCCGTGCATTATTGTCCGGAAAAGGGATGACCAGTTTATATGATAGTCTATGGGTTATCATTGGTTATCTTGTTGTTTTAATAATCCTATCCTTTTTGGCATTTAAAAATAGTATGAAAAAAATGTAATTCAAAATTATAAGTATGAAATTTCTAAAATCAGTTTTATCGCTACTAGTAATCACTTTTTCTGTAACAATATTTGCACAAGAATCAGAAAATCAAATTCATAGGGATTGGGATTATGATCATTTTACCTATAATAAAGATCTGAAAACCTACCCCTTTATTTATCATAACGGACCCAAAACGACATTAACGGGTGAAGATTTAGGAATTTCTGAAATAACAACTCATTATTCCTCAACATTTGCCTATCAGCAAGTTCCTATTGCCATCTATGTAAAAGTAAACAACTATAGTTCTACGCCAGCAACCAATTTTTCAGTTAACCTTACGGATAATAATGGATATAACCAAACACTTACAATAACAACAACATTGAATTCAGGACAATACACTTATTTTGAGTTTCCTTGTTGGATTTCGTCTTCTACAGGTAATAAAACACTAACAGCAACAATCAATAATCCGGATGATGTTGTATTAACAAATAACTCAAGAAATACAACCATAACGGTTTATGCATTTCAAAAAACGTACCCTCCAACCGGAGCGGTTCGTTCCATTGCCGAATTTGAGCCCCAAAGGGGTGCTTTGATCAGAGCATCTGTTTCAGGAAGCAATGTAACCTTCGGAGTCCCTTTAGATCTGATCAGAGAGATTGCTGAGGAGGATACCCTTTATATCGTTTGTAACACTCAAACAGCTGCAAATACAATCAATAACTACCTGACAATCAATTCTATAAACAACAATCATATCCAATATATTTTAAGCACTACAAATTCACATTGGACAAGAGATTATGGCCCCTGGTTTGTAGAAAATGAATTTAATCAACTGGAAATTATCGATTTCCCTTATAATCGAAACCGACCTAATGACTCACAGGTTCCTAGGGCTTTTGGAAATACAAGCGGTCTTAATGTGTATGGTATGCCTTTGTTGCATACAGGGGGTAATTTTATGACTGATGGAATGGGTGTTGCCGCTTCTTGTGATTTAGTAGCTTATGAAAATAGTTGTTATACTCAATCGGAGCTGGATAGTATATACTTGAAATATTTAGGTGTTTCTACCTATCATTTAATCCCTGATCCGCTTAATTCCTATATTCAACATATTGATTGTTGGGGGAAATTTCTCGCACCGGATAAAATCATGATACTTCAGGTTCCGGCAAGCAATTCAAATTATACTGATTTAGAGAATGCTGCTCAATATTTTGCCAATCAAACCTCTTCATATGGCAATAAATACAAAGTATACAGAGTGTATACACCTAATGATCAACCTTATACAAACTCACTTATTCTCAATAAAAAAGTATTAGTCCCTATGAATCCCACTTATGGGAGCAGCTGTTATCAAGCTGCTTTAGCTTCTTATCAACAAGCGATGCCAGGATATGAAATTATTGGCATTCCATATAACGATTGGTATGATACAGATGCATTACATTGTCGTGTTATTCAGATTCCACAGGCAGATATGTTACGAATTGTTCATCAACCACTCCTGGATTCTGTTTTGTTCCAAAATTCACTCGAAATTTCAGCTCAAGTGTACACTATAGGTGTTGCGACCGGAATCTCACATGAGGTAAAGCTCCACTATAGAATCAACCAAAATCCGGATCAAGTTATTAACATGACATGGCAAACATCACAATATAAGGCCGATATTTCAAACTTAAATCCAAATGATACGGTTCGATATTATATAGAAGCTACAAACTCAAATAACAAACATCAATTTCATCCCATTACCGGAATGGACGATCCGCATGTTTTCTATATGAAAAGTGGTAATTCTATCCATCATTGGGCTCAAACATTGAAATTTAACTGTTATCCCAATCCAGCACACCACAATATTCAATTGGACATTTCTGATGAGGTTTTTGAAGTTGAAATTTATACACTAATCGGAAAAGTAGTGTATACTGGGAAAAATAGTAAAACAATCAATGTTGAAAAATTACCTGCAGGTACTTATATTCTTAAAGTAACAGCTAACAATCAAGTAGGTTACAAGAAAATTGTGAAGTATTAATTTGATGAAAATAGGGGACAACTCCGTTTATTGTCTAAACTTTGTTGTATCCAGTTCGAAAGTGAAATTTTTCTCATCTGAACAATGGAGCATACATTGGTCACAAATAGTAAGTTCCCCTTTCAAACGGCGTTTGATCATATCGTTTAAACGTTCACGGAGTTTATCAATTTCCACAAAATTAGCCACTTCATTGGCAAAGGCATACATCAATAACATCCGAGCATTTCTTTGGCAAATGCCGCGGGATCTTAAGTAAAACATGGCACTTTCATCCAATTGTCCTACTGTAGCCCCATGACTACATTTAACGTCATCAGCATAGATTTCCAGAAAAGGACGGGTAGTGATTTTGGCATCATCAGTCAAAGCGATATTTCTGTTTACCTGGTAAGCAGCTGTCCGTTGTGCATCTTTTTGTACCACAATATGTCCGTTAAAATTGGCTCCTGCTTCATCATCTGCAATCCCCTTATAGATCTGATTACTGGTGCAATCAGGAGAATTGTGTAAAACAGAGACTTGATTGTCAACGTATTGATTTTTATCAACCAAATATAAACCATATAGTTTTGCATCTGCACCAGGTTCATTCAATTGGACTTGAATACCGTTTCTAACATAACCACTGTTAAAAGTGATGATATTGGAAATAAAACGGGAATCCCTTTTTTGATTTACAAAAGTGTTGTTTACTAAAAAGGTGTGTTTATCTTTGTTTTCCATTTTGTAGTAATGGAGTTCTGCATTTTCAGCAACATCAATCTCAACAACATTATTGATAAAGCTTGTCTCTTCATGAATAGAGTCATCACAGTGAACCAGAGATAGTTTACTGTTTTTACCCATGATCACCAAATGGCGATGCTGAACCATGATTTTTTCATAAGAATCAACCACAGAAACAATCTGAATTGGCTGATCAACATGCACATTATCAGGAACATAAATGAAAATACCATCGGTAAACAGAGCTTGATTCAAACTAATTAATCCATCTTCCTTTTCTGGGTTTAACTTTGCAAAATGGTCTTGTATCAGTTCGGGATATTTTTCAAATGCTGAATTGATACTTCCAATGATCATCCCATTATCTAGAACCTCAAGAGATTGGTTGTTATGTACATACCATCCATTAAGGAATGTGTACATGGAAGTGCCAATATCCTGGATATCACATTTAAAAAACTGATCTACAGGTCTATAGGGAAGAGGTTTTTTTTGAATAGAATAATGGATTGGATCAATAGTATCAGGTTCTAAAAGGGTATCTATTGCTTTATGACGCCATCTTTCCAATTTTTGGTGTGGGAATCCTTTCAGATTAAAAAGATCAAGACCTTTTTGTCGAAGTTTATGAATGGGGTCAGGTATTTGAATTCCTGATATAAATTCAAGATATTGCGCTTGAATGTTGGTTTTAAAACTATTCATGAGCTATATCAGTTTACCTTGTTCATAATCATTTTTAATCCAGTCGTATCCTTTCTCCTCCAATTCGATAGCTAACTCTTTTGGACCCGATTTTACAATTTTTCCGTCAAATAAAATATGAACGACATCCGGCACAATATAGTCAAGAAGTCTTTGATAGTGGGTAATCACCACCGTTGCATTTTCACTGTTTTTCAATTGATTTACCCCATTGGCAACGATACGAAGGGCATCAATATCCAACCCTGAATCGGTTTCATCAAGGATGGCCAGTTCAGGTTCCAGAACAGCCATTTGAAAAATCTCATTTCTTTTCTTTTCACCCCCTGAAAACCCTTCATTAACAGATCGATCGCTTAATTTGGAAGTCAGTTCAACAACTTTTTTCTTTTCTTCCATCATTTTAAGGAATTGAGCCCCTGAAAGAGGCTGAAGTCCACGATATTCGCGGATCTCATTCAAAGCCGTTCTCATAAAGTTATTGATGCTTACACCAGGGATCTCAACAGGATATTGAAATCCAATAAATATCCCTTCTCTAGCTCTATCTTCGATGGAAAGCTCCATTAAGTTTTTATCTTTATAAAAAATGGAGCCTTCAGTGACTTCAAAAACATCTTTTCCGGCAATAACAGATGCCAGTGTGCTTTTTCCGGTTCCGTTTGGTCCCATTATGGCATGAACTTCCCCTTTTTTAACCTCTAAGTTAACCCCTTTTAATATCTCTTTTCCCTTAATGGAAACATGTAAATTCTCTATTTTTAACATTTTATGATAGTTTAATATATAATATTTTAGAACTGCAAATATACATCAGAATTTTGAATGATCATTAAAGAAAATAGTGATCGATCTATTTGATAATTTCTATTTGTATAGGAGATGCTTATATCCCCTTATTTTTTGTATCTTTGTGAAATATTTTTGAAATCTATAATACTTCAAATTAATTTCAATTATTTGCATAAACTTCTATGAATCAAACAGAAATCAAGATTAAGTATTTAGACATTGAAAAGAGAATTCGTGAAAGTGATTCAAAATTATTAAAAAGTTTTCCCCATTTTTTTATTCGTTTTCTATCCTGGTTGGTTCAGGAAAATGAGATGAATCGTATTTTGAATAAACTATCCGATACTTCAGATGCACTTTTTTTAGAAAAAGTGATTGAGGAATTTGAAATTGACCTTCAAATTGAAGGATTAGAAAATCTACCTGAAAAAAGCAAATGTTTTTTTGTCGCAAACCACCCTTTTGGAGTAATTGACGGATTGATTTTAACACATATTGTTTGTCAAAAGTATGGTACTTTGAAAGCTATTGGTAATGAGGCGTTTACATTTATTCCACAACTAAAACCGTTAATTGCAATGGTAAATGTATACGATCGTACTTCAAGGGAATATATATTGGAACTTGAAAAGATTTATCAATCGGATACCCCTATGACCCATTTTCCGGCAGGTGAGGTTTCCAGACTCTATCATTGGAAAGTTCAGGATGCTCCATGGCAAAAAAGTTTTATAGGAAAGTCGATCTCATGCCAGAGAGATATTGTCCCATTTCACTTTTATGGTAGAAACTCGATCTTTTTTTATACCATTTTTGTGATCAGAAGATTGTTTGGAGTCAAACTGAATCTGGAATTAAGTTTATTAACTCGTGAAATGTTTAAAAAACGTGGAAAATCAATCAAAATAAAAATTGGAAAACCTATCCCTTATCAAACTTTTGACAAATCGAGTAATCATTATACCTGGGCTCAAAAAGTGAGAGAAATCGTGTATGGT
>JAEWUL010000268.1 GCA_023459435.1 Bacteroidota bacterium | reverse complement strand
ATATAATACTCTTATGGAGTGGAAGAATGAAAAAAGGATCAAGGTTCAGTGCAAAAATAAAGAAAAGGAACAAGTTTCCCTGTCCCTTTCCATTTGGCCCTTGGCCTTTCGCCCTTCGCCCTTCGCTGACAGCTCCTCGCATGATGGAGTAGCCGGGAAAGCAATCAAAACTATTTAAAAATTATTAATCCATAGTCCAGATTTTCAAATCAAATAGTCCAATTTGGTATATCATATATGGCCACATTTCCATTCCTTTAGCTCCGGGAAACATGCCAACATTTGATGTTTTTTGAAAATCACCATCCTCTTCGATCTGAATTTCTGATGAATATTTTAATGCGTATTCAGATCTGTTTTTCATCAGTAAAACAATTTTCATGTTTTCTTCTCTTTCATTTTCTGAATCTCCATGAGTTGCTAAACAAAAATAAAATTCTATAGTACCATCTTTCTCTTTTTCAATAAATAGGGTGTCATTTTCCCAAGTATCAATAATCTCTTCAAAAGGTTCGTATTCCATAATGGAATAATTAAAATTTACACTATCAATGGGATATAGTTTAATAGTAAACTTACTTCCTAAAGGAAATGAGAATCCATTTGCTGGTTCTGTTGGTAAATCCTGTGCCAAAATGATCGTGCTTATAAAGCAAAAAATGATGAATAGTGTTGATTTTTTCATGTGTGAATTTTTTAATAGATTTTTCAATTATTTTGCTTGCAAATATAACACAAAAATGAAATAGGGGAGTATTAAAGTTAGAGAAAGAAGATTACTGGAAATAGACGACAGTGCAGACGAGTAAACAACACAATATCTGGCTATTAGCGCTAATATTTTTATATTCTCATAAAAGTAGGGTACTGTTTTGATGCAAAAATCGGATATTTTTAAACTCATTAAAAATGAAATGAATACCGAAAAAGTCAACCGTATTTTATTAGAATAGTAGTTTTGGGCGCCGTTGGGAAACTAGTTGCAAATTTTTTCGCCACAATATGGGCAAACTACCCACAAATTTTCCAATTGACTTAAGCAATGATGACATGTCTTAATACTATCTGTTTGTGAATGAAAGAATTGAGAAGTTCTAACAGTGAAAATTTCAGGAATTTCTTTTAAAAAACTAGACTCAAATCCTTTTTCAGTAATCAAAAAGAGTTTTTCTTTGGCTCTTGTTATGGCCACATAAAATAGTCTTCTCTCTTCTTCCAGTAATAAATCGTGATTAGACTTTTTTATCATCTGGAATATTCGATCTTCTAACCAAATATCGGGAAATCCACCATTCCCGTCTGTCAATCCAATTATAAACACAACTTTAGCTTCTAATCCTTTTGCAGCGTGTATGGTTTTCCCTTGTACTTTAATACCTTCGTTTCTAAATTTATAGTAGTAAGGGGCATACATTTTACTTCTTCGATATAAAAAGAAAATTTCATCATTTGGGATCCCTTCTTTTAGAAGTTCTTTGACTTTATCTATACAAAATTGTATATTTTCTTCCTCATTATTTCCAGCGAAAACGACGATTTTATGTTCAGACTTTTTGGATGCAAATATCTCTTTCTCAATTTTGAATTTATTGTTTTTAATAACTTCATTACTAGCTCCAACGATGTTTTGAGTGCTTCTATAATTCATGTTGAGCTTTATTGTTTTGGCATCCTTAAAGTGTTTTTCAAATTCTACGATATAATTAACGTTTGAACCTCTAAATCCATAAATACTTTGCCAGTCATCACCAACACAAAACAACTGCGATTGTTCTGTCAATAACAATTGAATCAACTCTACTTGTAAGTTATTCACATCCTGAAATTCATCAACAAGAATGTACTTGTATTTTTTTCTGAACTTATGAGCAATGTCTTCATGATTTCTAAACAAAGATGTTGTTCTTGAAATCAGATCGTTAAAATCTAAAAATGACTTGTTCGTGCAATAGTCAATATACTTTTTGACTATAGGGATTGCTAATTCATAAAATTGTCTTACTCTTTCATGTTGATCGTTTCTTGCATTTTCGGAGACAACTTCGATGTCAATATTTTCCACCTTGATCATATCGGTAATACGTATAATCTGACGAACAAAATCTTTAACATCTTCATGATAACTGCTGAATTCTTCTTTAAAATTAAGGGTAACAGTTTCATGGTAATGTTCGGGCAGCCTATTTTTAACAATACTATCCAACGTATGATTAAAAAGTGCTGAATTGGTGGTCATATTTTCATAAGTTTTTACCAATAATAGATTTCCTTTCTGAAATTGTTCCTCTTTATTTTTTGTAGAATAACTTTTATCACTTAAATGTTCAATATATAAATTTGCCGCTGGAATATAAAAGTCTGGATGAAATGGAAAATCTTTCACATTTAAAAGAGGCTCATATTCATATTTTATGGAGTGACGATAGAACCAATCAGCTATAAATTGTTCAGATTTTGAGCGAACTTTAGTGCCATCAAGAGATGTAAAGAATTTTCCATCATATTCAAGGGATTCAAAATTTCTATGATTCATATGAATTTTATCAATCATATAATCAAGAATATGCCTTTTCAATTTCAAAAGATACTCATGATCTTCACATTCTTGAATTAACAATTTGTGAAAAATTTCAAAGACAGTTTCTGGTGCTACATTTTTATTTAATTCATCAGATTCATCCTTTTTTTCATCCCCAACGATTCTGAACTGATTATCAAATTCACTCACTCCATAATTTCTTAAAACTGAATAGCAGAAAGAATGAAAAGTTTTAACAGTCAGGTTGTCAATCCATTTATATTTCTTTTGTTGAAAATATCGTTCTTTCTCTTTGATCTCTTTACTAATTTTCCTATCAAGAAGTAATTTTTCATAATTTCCGCTTGAATCAGCTGAAATAATCAAACGATCCATCATTTCATTGGTGGCATTTTTGGTAAAGGTTATGGCAAGAATTTGCGAAGGACTAACCCCTTTTTCCTCAATTAGGTAGATTAATTATATTATATTTCTGGCCATTTTGAGTGCAAAAATAGAAAATAATTTTTAAAATTGAATCTTCTTATTACATTATCATATTAGCTTATTATCACATTAGCTTATTCATCTTATATTCTTATAAAAGGAGGGTA
>JAEWUL010000267.1 GCA_023459435.1 Bacteroidota bacterium | reverse complement strand
CAAAAAAATATTATGAAGCTACACTTAAAATTGAACCCCAGTTTACATGGGTTAAAAATAATCTATTACCAGATCTAAATAAAAAAATGAAAGATGGAAAATAAACATATAATGATTATCGGAGCTGGAATTGGAGGACTATGTACAGCTCTTAGATTGGCCAAAAAAGGGTATCAAGTAACCATTCTGGAAAAAAACAAACAGGCAGGAGGCAGATTGAACCAAATTAAAAAGGATGGTTTCACTTTCGATGTGGGACCCAGCTTTTTTAGTATGTCCTATGAATTTAAAGAATTTGCAGATGAATGTGGTATTGATATTCCATTTGAATTTATTGAATTAGATCCATTATATACTGTAAATTTTAAAGGAAGTGATCAGAATTTTTTTCTTTATAAAGATGTCGATAAACTTTCTGCCCAATTTGAAGCTTTTGAACCCGATTTTAAAAAGAAATTTGAAAAATATATCCAGGAGTGCGGAAAAACCTATCATGATACAGCCAATATTGTGATCAAACAAAATTTCAACTCTTTGTTTCATTATATCCGAACACTTCTGAAGGTAAATCCATATCATATCCCCAAACTTTGGAGAACATTCTGGGATCAGGTCGAGCTCTATTTTGATTCCAAAGAGGCACAACAAATTGTTTCTCTGGTTTCATTTTTCTTAGGAAGAACCCCATTTGACACCCCAGCGATCTATACTTTACTCTCCTATATCGAATTTAAACATGATGGATATTACAATGTTAAGGGAGGAATGTACCGTATCGTAGAGGGAATTGTTAAAGAACTGGAGAAATGTAATGTCTCTATCCAGTATGAAACAGAAATTGTGGGGTTTGAAAAAAATAAGAACTTAATTACAGCATTTAAGGATCAAAATGGGAAAAAATGGGAGGCAGATGCTTATGTGATCAATGCTGATGCAGCTTTGTTCAGGGGAACTGTTTTAAAAAATCCCAAATACTCATTTGAAAAATTGTCTCAAAAAACCTGGACAATGGGTTATTTAACTTTTTATTTAGGTATTCAAGGGAAGTTAGAAAACGTTAACCACCATAATTACTATTTAGGAAGTAATTTTCATGATTATGCAAATCATGTGCTTCGGGATCCTGGTGTTATTGAAAAACCTTATTACTACGTAAACGTAGTCTCAAAGTATAATGCGGAGTGTGCTCCTGAAGGTTGTGAAAGTTTATTCTTTGTTTGTCCTGTCCCTTCATTACAATATAAACCGGACTGGAACGATAAAGATATGGTGGTTCAAAGTATTATCAATGATTTTTCTGAAAGAATCGGAATAGATATTAACGAAAGAATCATTAGTAAAACCATATATACCCCTTTGGAATGGAAGGAGCATTACCATTTACACTATGGAAGTGGATTGGGATTGTCTCATAACATTTTCCAAATTGGAGGGTTAAGACCGAGCAACAAGGACAAACATTTTAAAAACATTTTCTACGTAGGAGCTTCAACTGTTCCAGGGGCAGGTTTACCTATGTCTGTTATCGGATCAAAACTAGCTTTTGAAAGAGTTGAAGAATTCAACAAATAGTTAAAACTCATCTATTTGAGTAACCCATTTGTATACCTTATCATTTTTGCGAACTGTTTCATGTACCGGAATCGAACATAGATCTCCTTTCTGAGCTTCCTGAACCGTTATCAGATCAACCCTTAGCTCAGAGACTGAATCTTCATAAACTCCCGTTGTGGGGCCTATAATCAAGATTTCGTCCATCTTTTTTAGTTGATTGGTTTCAATTAAAACCTCTGCGACATTTAATTTAGAAAAAAAGTTGGTTACTTTACCTACATACTGTTTTACCCGAGTTGCCTGTGATCCATATCGTTCTGTCCACTCTCCCATTTTTCGACCCAAATAATAACCATCCCAAAAATCTCTATTGTATACACTTTTCAATTTTTGTGTCCAATTATCAATCTTATCTTTTGTATATGTTTGATCTGCAATAGATTGCAAAGCTTCCTGGTAGCATTGTGTTACTGTTTTTACATATTCCGGAGATCTGCCTCTTCCTTCAATTTTTAAAACCGAGACACCTGCTTTAATCATTTTATCCAGGAAAGAGATGGTGCATAAATCTTTCGGAGACATAATATACTGGTTCTCAATAGCGAGTTCTATCTCCTGATCCATATCTTGAACTTTATAACCTCTACGACAAGGTTGAAGACAAGCACCTCGATTTGCTGAATAGTTGAAATTATCAAGACTTAAATAACATTTTCCTGAAACAGCCATACAAAGTGCTCCGTGGATAAACATTTCAATAGCGACAAGTTGACCAGAAGGGCCACATATATGATCCTCTTTAATTTTTTTAGAGATTTCCGCTACTTGAGACAATTCGGTTTCACGAGCTAACACAACAACATCTGCGTAACGTGAAAAAAATCTTACCGCTTCAATGTTAGTAATATTGCATTGTGTTGAAATATGAATTTCGAGACCTATTTGTTTTGCATACTCCAAAACGGCAAAATCGGAGGCAATAATGGCAGACACCTGACATTTTTTTGCCCAGTCCAATAGTTCCTTTAAATCTTCGATTTCGTTGTTATAGACAACGGTATTCACTGTTAAATAAGATTTAACATTATGATCCTGACATATTTTTGTTATTTTTTCCAGATCATCATGATCAAAATTTGCAGATGATCGTGATCTCATATTCATTTTCCCAACTCCCAAATAAACAGATCCCGCACCTGCCTGTATAGCAGCCATTAAAGCTTCATACGAGCCAACCGGCGCCATTATTTCGATAGGGATATTGTTAATTTTTATCATAAGTTTCCTTTATAAAGCGCACTATACTTTGAACATCAAAACCAAGGTCACGGTATAAATTAGTGATATCCCCATGTTCAACAAAATGATCGGGAATCGCAATATGTAGCAATTTTTTTGTAGATTTTTTTTCTGATAAATACTCCGCTACGGCAGAGAACAATCCTCCATTTTCAGTCCCATCTTCAATAGTAATGAAAGTATCGTGGTTTTCCATTAATTCATCAATAATGGATGTATCGAGTGGTTTAAGATATCTCATATTAATCAAGGTTGGAAAAATATGTTCCTCCTTAAGAATATTTACTGCATCTATAGCATGCACAGTAAGTGGGCCTAGTGTTAAAACAGCCAGTTTTTGCCCATTTATCAACCGTTCACTTTTTCCAATCTCCAGTTTATGCATTGGTTGTTTCCAATCAATAATGGAACCTGACCCTCTTGGATAACGTATTGCAAACGGAAGTTCTCTTTGGGTATAAGCTGTATACATCAGGTTGCGTAATTCAATTTCATCTTTTGGGGATGAGATAATAAGGTTAGGGATTGCTCTTAAGTAAGCCAGATCAAAGGATCCGTGATGTGTAGGGCCATCTTCTCCAACAATTCATGCCCGGTCAATACATAGTACAACCGGTAATTTCTGAAGTGCAATATCGTGAACAATCTGATCATATCCTCTTTGAAGGAATGAGGAATAAATGTTACAAAATGGAATCAAACCCGAAACTGCCAGTCCTGCTGAGAAAGTGACTGCATGTTGTTCTGCAATTCCCACATCAAAAACTCGCTCAGGTATGGCATCCCTCATGATTGTGAGTGAACTTCCCGTTAACATGGCAGGTGTGATGGCAACAACTTTGGAGTCATTTTGAGCCAATTCCAATAGTGTTTCTCCAAATACATCCTGAAATTTGGGGGGAGAGGGTACATTGCTCTTTTCAAAAATAGCTCCTGTTTCTGGATCAAAAAGACCGGGGGCATGATATTTTACCTGATTCTGCTCTGCAGATAGGAGCCCCTTCCCTTTGGTAGTGATGATATGAAACAGTTTTGGACCTTTGATATTTTTCAATTTGGCCAATATTTGAACCAATAGCTGGATATCATGCCCATCTGTAGGTCCAAAATAATCAAATCCTAAATGTGAAAAAAGATTGCTATCTTTAGAAATATTCCCTTTAATTAATTGTGCTAAAGCACTTATAGAACGAGTTATTATGTTGGGTCTGTATTTTTTTAGAGTTAATATTTGCCACAACTTCTTTTTAAATTTGATATAATAGTCTGAAGTTGTGATTTCAAGCAAATATTTGCTCATAGCGCCTGTACTCTCATCAATTGCGATATGATTATCATTCAGAATGATCAGAATATTTTCATTAGTATCACCCGCATGATTCAAGGCTTCGAAAGCCATTCCACCACCCATTGCTCCATCACCAATCACAGCAACATGACTCACATCTTCCTTTCCATTAAGACGATCCGCCACGGCCATTCCTAACAGAGCAGATATGGAAACGGAAGTATGACCTGCTCCAAAAGAATCGTACGGACTTTCTGACATTTTTGGAAAACCGCTGATCCCTTTATACTTTCTGTTGCTTTTGAATTCCTCTTTTCGTCCGGTAATGATTTTATGAGTATAAGCTTGATGCCCCACATCCCATATCAATTTATCGTTGGGTGTATCAAAAACATAATGAATGGCAACCGTAATTTCAACAGTACCAAGACTTGCTCCCAAATGTCCGGGATTTTTGGCTGTCTGAGTAATAATAAACTCTCTAAGCTCTGCACATAATTGTGGCAAATCTGTTATGGGGAGTTTTCTGATATCGGAGGGATATTGTATCGTATCTAATATGGACATACTTTAAAATTTATTTCGTTAATAACGACTGATAGAAAGTAATTATTTCATTGGAAATAGAATTATTATAATGATGAAGAGCTACATAGTTTCTGGCATTTTCTCCAATTATCTTGCATATTTCGGGAGAATTAACACATAACGTAACTTTTTCCAGGAACTCTTCCGGAGTATTTGCCAGCAATATATTCACACCATCAGTGATATCAAGCCCTTCTGCTCCTATGGATGTTGTGATAATTGTTTTACCTAAAGCCATCCCTTCAATAATTTTTATTCTAATTCCACTTCCGGATAGCAAGGGGACAATCATTATATCTTTTGACAACATAAACTGTTTTGCATCTTCCACTTCTCCGGCAATATGGAAAGCATCCGTTTTGAGTTGGTAAAATTTCTCTGGAATAGACCTCCCTGCAATGGTGAAGGTAATTGTTGGAAAAGCATCTATTATTTTAGGCCATACTTGATCTAAAAACCACTCAATACCTTCTTTGTTAGGGAGCCAGTTCATACTGCCTATGTGAAATAATTCAGGTGTTTTGGATGGTAAGTAATCTTCGTCCGGCTCATAATGATCAATTTCTATACCAAAAGGGATCACTTTACCATTCACCTGGGTATTGTTTATAAAGAAGTTATAATCCACCGATGAGATCGCCATAAAGCCGTCTATTTTTTGAAGTACAGACAATTCATATTTTTTTAATGAAAATGCAAGCCATTTTAGGACCCCTTTTTTCAAAATATTTTTTTCATTGGAAACGAGCCGTTCCCATATTTTATGCTCTATATTATGAAGCCTTACAATAATTTTTGCATTGGAATAAGTCCTTATGGTTTCCATATAGGGGGTCATAAAAATAGTTTCCATCTGAACGATATCAAATGTTTCATTTTTTAAAACTTCAATCAGACTATTATGAAACAATTTGGAATCAAATCTTTTGATATGATAAGATTCATTGGTCAATACCGATTTTAAAAACCCTGATACAGATACAGAGGTATCCACAAAAACAGAATCAAAATGAGAAATAGTTTTATACTCTTCAAATTCAATATCTTCAACCACGGGGTGTTTTGGTGTTGAAATTGCTAAAACATGAACCTGATGTCCCTCTTTGATAAGACCCATTGCAATATTATACATTGCAATACATCCTCCATCTAGTAAAGGGAAAGGGGGTTTATGACATAATTGTAAAATTTTCATTACTCCTTATTTGATTGAAAAATTTTAAAAATCTTCCATTTCGAAAACCATTTAAGATTTTCATCTATTGACAATACGGATGAATCTATAGTAGCCTTATAGGATAGAAACTGT
>JAEWUL010000266.1 GCA_023459435.1 Bacteroidota bacterium | reverse complement strand
TCAATCATCCAATCTGTTACTACAGATGTAAATGGCTTTTATACATTTAATCCTGTTTATCCCGGTTTATATACCTTAGAGATTTCCAATAACAAATGTAACGTCAAACAAAGATATCGATATTATTTTCCGGACAGCAATAGTTCTAATCTGCTGAACTTGACCTTTAACTGTATCAATCATTCCTATGACAAGAATTATATTGAATACGACTCCAATGCTTCAGGAAATATTCGGGTAAGAGGGAATAGAAATGATGGGCAAACTACAATCATTGATGGGGTTAGGGTATCTGGCAGTAGCAGTATAGTCACTTCAACAAGTATAGAAAGGGAGGAATTAAACAGGACACCGGGTAGGTCTGTCAGTACTTCCAATGAAAGCTCTTCGAATCAAATTTATTCCTATACACCTGTGGTAAGGAGTGGTGGATCCTCAAGAAATACAAATTCTGGGAATGTGAATCAAACAAACTCCCAAATCATAACAAATACCGAACCCTCGACGAATACAAAAATACTCTTAAATCCATATAGTGGCAAAGAGGGTTATTTAGAAACATTTCAATCCATAAACAAGGAAGATTATTACTCCAACTATCTTAAGATAAGGGATCAGTATCTTTTAACTCCTTCATTTTTTGTTGTAGTGGCTGATCTTTTTTATCAAAATGGAATGAAGGATACTGCAAAAATCATATTATCGAATATGATTGAAAACACAAATGAGAACTTTCAGATTGTGCAAGAATACGGAAATAAACTCATTGAATATGGATTTTATGAAGATGCTGTACCTGTATTCAAATACTTGACTGAACTTAGAGAAGAGTTTCCACAATCTTTCAGAGATTATGCACTTGCCTGTGAATGGGCTGGCCGTTATCAGGAAGCCTACGATGTAATGATATCCATATTAAGTAAGGACTGGACCCGTTTTAATGCGATTAAAATGATCGTTTTTAATGAATTAAATGGATTAATGGCTTCTCATAATGAACAAATCAATACAAAAGGGATCAGTCCGTTACTGGTTGCACCTATGCCGATGAAATTAAGGGTTGTGATTTCCTGGAATACCGATAACTGTGATATAGATTTACATGTTAAGGAACCCGATGGAAAAATTTGCTATTATGGATTTAAAAACACTCCTTTAGGGGGTAGACTTAGTTTCGATGTTACCAATGGTTTTGGACCTGAAGAGTATTTGATGAAAAACCATGTGAATGGTAAATATGAGATCAGAGTAAAGTATTACAATAGCCGCTCACAAGCTCAGTTGATGCCTGTAGTCATTTATGCCGATATTTATACAGATTATGGAACTCCCATACAAAAACACAAAAGAGTTTCGTTACAATTACAGGAAAAAAATGACAACTTCCTTATTGGCGAGGTTGAAGTGGAACCATAAATGAAGTTCATGATACTTAAATGGTGCAGTAATAGAGAACATTATAACAAAAAATGGGGTTTCTTTTATCTGAAATGGCAATTTGTTATGGAGAATGCAAAAAAATTATCTATCAACACTTTGATGTTTAAAAATAAAATGTATATTTGCAGGCTAAAAAAATATGGAATATATTTAAATTAATTCATTAATAATCAAATAATTAAAAAATGCGCAACAAAGGTTTAGTTTTATTTTTTTCAATTCTTATTGCACTTACCTGCTTGTATTGCTTATCATTCTCTTTTGTTACCTGGAAAATTGGCAAAGATGCCCGCAACTTTGCTAATGACCCTGCTGTAATTGAAGAAGTTATAAAACAAGCAAACGGGGATAAGATGTTAGAACAACATTTAAGAGACTCCGTTATCAGTGCCAGAGAGACCCAATACTTAACTGAAAAAAAAGAGGAAAAAGTATTTTTGGGGAATACTTACAAACAAACAAAGTACAAAGAATTAAACTTAGGGTTGGACTTAAAAGGGGGTATGAACGTTACTCTTGAGATCTCATATCCTGATGTTATTAAAGGGTTGGCTGATAACACTGAAGATTCCTTATTTATCAGATCTTTCAACAAAGCTAATGATGAATATGTAAAAACAGGTGCTGATTATGTAGATCTTTTTGTTAAAGCATTTAATACTGAAAAGAAAGCTTTAAACATGGATAATGCCCTTCTTAGAACCTATTTTGGTGAAAGATTGGGAGTTAAGGCTGTTTCAGACAACGAAATCATCTCTTTGTTGAAAAAAGAGTCTGATGAAGTGATCGATAGAACTTATCGTATTTTAAGAACCCGTATTGACAGATTCGGGGTAGCACAACCTAACATCCAACGCCTTCAAGGTAGCCGTATCTTAGTTGAGCTCCCTGGTATTAAAGAGCCTGAACGGGTAACTGATCTTTTAAAAAGTACTGCAAAACTAGAGTTCTGGGAAGTGTATAATGATGTTGTGAACGGCAGATCCATTCAACAAAGATTTGCTGTAGCTGATCAACAACTTACTGAAGAGCTAAAAGTGAAGAAAAATCTGGAAGCAAAAATGGACACCACTTTAGTTGCTCTCGATACTACTTCCATCATTGACACTACGGCTATTGCACCAGCTCCTAATGCTGAGAACACGATTGGGGCAATTTTAGCTAAAGCTATTGAAAATGCCCAAGATGGTATTGCTATCGGGTATTTTAAAGAAGCACACATGAAAGAGATTGACAACTTGCTTCCATCTATTTTAAGACTGATGGGTGACAGAAGTTTGGTTTTCATGTGGGGCAAACCTGAACCCAGATTTCAAAATGCATACCCTCTTATCCCATTAAAGAAAAACAATGATCGCTTTGGTCCAAAATTAAGTTCTGAAACTATTGGAGGAGCAAGAGTTGTTAGAAATGCTCGTCAAGACGTAAACCAAAACAACCAAACCGTTGTTACCATGTCTATGGAGTCTGCTGCAACAGAAGAATGGAGAAAAATTACAAAAGGCGCTGTTGATAACAAAAATAAAATAACCTATATTGCCATTGTTTTGGACAATTTTATTTATTCTTATCCAAGTGTAAGAAGTGAAATTCCAAACGGACAATCTGAAATCTCCGGAAACTTCACCATTGAAGAAGCAAAAGACTTAGCAACAGTTTTAAATTCAGGAAATTTAGAAGCCCGAGTTAACATTGTACAATCTGAAGTTGTTGGACCAACATTAGGTAAAGAATCTATCAATGCAGGTTTATTATCATTTGCACTTGCATTTCTATTGGTTCTGATATACATGTTCTTTTACTACGGACGTGCAGGTTGGATTGCCGACTTAGCGCTGATGACAAACGTATTTTTCATTATGGGTGTTTTAGCATCACTCGGTGCTGTTTTAACACTTCCCGGTATAGCAGGGATTGTTCTTACCCTTGGTATGGCAGTGGATGCAAACGTTATTATATATGAACGTATTCGTGAAGAGATCCGCGCTGGGAAAGGGTTAAGATTAGCAGTGGATGAAGGTTATAAAAATGCTTACTCTGCTATTATTGACGGACAGGTTACCACATTAATTACCGGTATCGTTCTTTATGTTTTCGGATCAGGTCCAATTCAGGGTTTTGCAACAACTTTAATTATCGGTATCCTTTCTTCTCTGTTTACAGCTATTTTTGTAACCAGAATTATTTTTGACAGATCTATGAATAAAGGTGTTAACTTTAGTTTTGGTAATAAATACACGCTCAACACTTTCTCAAAAGCAAAATTTGACTTTATCCAAAAAAGAAAATTTTTCTATCCTTTCTCTATAGCTTTAACCGTTATTGTACTGATCTCATTTTTCACCTTAAAACTTCAACCAAGTATTGAGTTTACAGGAGGTAGAAACTATGTAGTACGTTTTGACCAGGATGTCAAAACCAATGAAGTTCGTACTGCCATTATCAATGAGTTTGGCGGAAATCCTGAAGTGAAAACTTTTGGAAGTGACAATCAGATTAGAATTACAACAAACTACAAAATTGACCAAAGTGATTCAAAAATTGATAAAGAAATTACAGAAAAACTATATACTGCATTAAAACCATTTTATGTTAAATCTGATATTACATATCTTGATTTCTCGGAACAAAACGATCCTCGTGGTATTCAAAGTTTGTCTGTAGTTAAACCTAATGTAGCACAAGAGTTGTTAATGGATGCTATCTGGGCAGTTTTGGTATCATTAGTTTTGATTTTTATTTATATTGCCATTCGTTTTAAAAACTGGCAGTTTGGTTTGGGTGGTGTTGTTGCATTGGCTCATGATACCATGTTGACCATCGGACTTTTCTCACTACTTTATAAAATCATGCCATTCTCAATGGAGATTGACCAGTCTTTCATTGCGGCTATTCTTACAGTTATTGGATACTCAATCAATAACGTTGTGATCATTTATGACCGTATCCGTGAAAACACGTCACTTTATCCAAAACGTGACCTTTATAACAACATCAACAGTGCTGTGAACCAGACTTTAGGTCGTACGATCAATACAGCTGGTACAACAATTGTTGTGTTATTAGCAATCTTCATTTTTGGAGGAGAAGTGATTCGTGGATTTATCTTTGCCATGACAACAGGTATTATTATTGGAACATATTCCGGTATCTTTATCTCTGCTCCACTTGCATTTGACTTACTAAACAGAGCCAAAAA
>JAEWUL010000265.1 GCA_023459435.1 Bacteroidota bacterium | reverse complement strand
TATTTAACCAGTTCAGCCTGTCTTATATCTTCGTTTCTTACTTGATCATCCAGGATAAAAAGGAAAAAGAACACAAGAGTCCCGATAAGAGTGATCCAGAAAGTAAGGCCAAATTCCTGTATTCTCGATTTTCTGTAAAGTTTTGTATAATATCCTGATATAGCGTATAATAAAATCCACATTGGGACAATAAAGAGGGCTCCAAGGTATAGATTACTATCATGAAGTACAGAAGTGGAAAAATCGGGATAGAAGTAAGGGTTGATATTATATTTCCGATACGTAAAAAACAGCGCCCATGTAAAGATAGAGGCTATGATGTCAAAGGAGAGGTATGAAACAAGGAGTTGCTTTCTTTTCATAACTATTCAAATGTGATGAGTTTGATATTATCAAAATAAAAGTTTGTAACAGCATTGTTAGCCAGTCTGTTTCCGTTCATCACTAATTCGACCCCAATTGTAGATGCAGAGCTGGTAAACTGTGTTAACGTACTGGTTAGGTTGATATATATTTTTTTCCATTCTCCATTGGTTGCTTTGATTGTAACCAAAGAAACAGGGGTAATAGTACCGGAAATATTATGCACAAATAGTTCGATAAAAACATCATTATCACATTTATAATCCATTTCCCATAAAGTGAAGTTCCCACTTCCTTTAAGTGTGTATTTTGGGCTTTTGACATCAAAAAACGTAACAGTATCCTGAAGAGAGATCTGGCCTACAGTACGATTATCGTGAGATACGATTTGAATATTCACACCATCAGCATCGATAGAAGAGAATTCTGTGCTTTGTTCAAAAGTTTCTAAGAGGGGAAATTTTACAGCTGGTGCATATTTAAAATCAACATTACGATCAGACAAGTAGTACGTATTTTCCCGATCCATGTAATAGGTTGTATTAAAAGGAGTTAAGAAAGGATAGACTGGAATCATTGTGGAAACACCATTCAAACGGATACCGGGAACTAGCTGAACGAAGTTTGAATCGGTATAATTGGGAAGGATTGGAATTTTGCATGGGAGTTCCCAACATCCCAGGTTCTTCCCATTCAAATAGACCCAAACGTCTTTAAAATGGTGAGATCTGATTGCTTCCAGATCAATTTCGCCATAAGCTTCATCCTGATCATCATTAAAAGTTGAAGTATTAATACAATTCTGAAGATCCTCTTTGGTAATGATCAGATATGCAGGTGTTAAATCGGTATCATCACATGAAGAAGTGATCAGAATTAAAATGGATAGTAAAAATAAAATGTAGCCTTTTTTCATATAAATTCAACGCAAAATTTGCTCTATTATTTTAAAATATTTGTAAAGTTTATTGATATTGTAATAAATATTTAAAGTGGCTACAAAAGTAAGAAAAAAAAGCGTGATTTATGGTTGTTTTTTTGTATATTTGCAAGTAAATTTTGATGAAAGATGGAGTATTTACAAGGAGCCAAAAAGGGACTAATCACCCTTCTAAAAAGCAAAGGGATTCATGATGAATTGGTATTAACTGCTTTTGATCAAGTGGAGCGTCATCTTTTCATAGAATCTTTTTTGTGGCCTCATGCCTATGAGGATATTGCCTTACAAATCCATTGTAATCAAACTATTTCACAACCTTATACGGTCGCTTTCCAATCACAATTATTACAGGTAAAGAAAGGAGATAAGATTTTGGAGATTGGTACTGGTAGTGGTTTTCAGGCAGCGATATTAAGCAATATGGGAGCAAAAGTTTATTCCATTGAAAGACAATATGATCTGTACAAGAAAACCAAAAAGCTATTAGAAAAGATTGATTATAAGATAATTACTATTTATGGAGATGGTTTTGAAGGGAATAGGAACTTTGCCCCTTACGATAAAATGATTGTTACCTGTGGGGCCCCTAATGTTCCAATTTCTTTACTTAATCAACTAAAAACCGGAGGTATGATTGTCATACCGGTAGGAGAGGGTACTCAAAAAATGAAACGAATTACAAAGGTCAATGAAGATGAGTTTCAGGAAGAGGTTTTTGGAGATTTTGTTTTTGTTCCAATGTTAAGAAACAGGTCTGGTTCAGAAACCCATTTTTAATCCTGATTTTTCACATCCAGAGGATTTTTTTCAACTTCTTCTTCTGTAAACAAACGGATTAAGAAAATGGATAGATCTCTATCAACAGCAGGTGGATATCTGGAAAATAGGGTTCCATCCGGTGCAAAAAGCAAATATTCAGGTAAGGAATAGATCTCCATCTCTCTTAACCAGTCGTAGGATTGATTAAAATGGATAATATCCCAATCGAATTGGTTGTATTTTTTCTTAAACTGAATAAACTTTGTTTTATCGGCATCGAGCGAGACACTGACAAAAGTGATTTTATCCTTAAAAGTTTTCTGGAGTTCTTCAATAATTAACATTTCCCGAATACAATCAGCACATTGGGTTGTAAAAAACTGATAATATACCCACTTTCCTTTTAAATCGTGATGATTAAACCGAGACCCATTGGCATTTTTAAATTCGAATTTCTGTACTATATTTCCGGGGTCAAATTTAACGATTCTTTTAATAGAGTATTCAGCGATAGTTTTATGTTCAGGAAATTTAGTGTTTTTAATAATGTGTTCTAAAAGAACGAATAGATTTTCCTGATTAAACTCATTGTTTCCAATAAATTGCGTTAAGTTTTTAATGATAACCAGTTCTCTGAGTCTTTCATTAACCAAAGAGAAATCTTTCCCAATGGCATTAAAAAGGGTTAGGTAATCACATTTCTCGTTTATAGCACTATTGAGGACATCTTTAGGTATTCTTGGTGATAAATAGAGATAGTTGTCATAATAGTAGTTGAAGAGAAGCATATAAGCAGGATTGTCATATAATATATAATCGTTATTGAAATATTTATCAAAAATCTTTTTAGGATCTTTATTCATTATCACGGCTTCCATTTGTCCGAGAGTGTAAAAAATGTAGGAGTGATAAAAGTTTGTAGGGTTATACTCAACAGGATATAAGTTTCTAACTTTCTGTTCAAGAGAATCGTAATCCTGACGGTGTTTAAAAAGTGTGATCCGATAGGCATAATCCTTCATCAGTTGTTCATAATAGGTTGAAAACTTCTGAATTTTATAATTCAGATCGTTGGTATCAATCGTTTCAGAATAGACTTGCAAAAAACCGTTTTCATCTGCAGGATTAAACAGTTTAAAGAGTTGTTCATCCATGTTGATATTAAAGTTGTAATGGTATCCTGGTACTAAGTATAGTTCAGCAGAGGAAGTATTGATTTCAATTTCTGCCAGAAGAATAGTGTTTGCTTTAAAAGATAGTTTAAAATGGCCATTGGAAGAAATTTTAGCAGAGGCAGCTGTTTGAGGCGTAAATGTAATGTAATCGGAATAGGTGATCACACGAATCTCGTAATTTGCTGCAAAAGGAGCCTCCCCTTCAATAGTGATCTCTTTGTTTTTTTGAGCCCAAATGTTTCCGGTAGTAAGGAAAACAAAAAGTAGTGTTAAAGTTATATGTTTAAATATGGGATACATCTATTTTAATTTTATGGACTCAGGAACTAATGAAGAAATATCACCATTATGTTTTAAAAGATCTCTTACAACTGAAGAAGAAATATGAGAAAACTCAGGCTTTGAGATAAAAAAAAGAGTTTCGATATTAAAAATCTTTTGATTATTTTGTGCCATATCCTTTTCATATTCAAAATCTTTACTATTTCTAATTCCACGAATTATAAAAGAAGCATTATTCTCTTTACAAAAAAGAGCTGTTAAAGCCGTATATGTTTTCACTTCAATTTTAGGATCTTGAAAACACTGATGAATGAAATTGATTCTTTGATCTATGGAGAAGAATCCATTTTTTTCGTGATGAAGTCCTATACCAATAATGATTTTATCAAAAAATGGTAACGCTCTGATAATTAAATCTTCATGGCCTTTAGTTAAAGGATCGAATGAGCCCGGAAAAATAGCAATTCTCATATAATTTTTGTTATTCTCTTACAACTACAAAGTTGTAATCATCAATAAATTTAATCAATCGGGATGGTTTTAAATCTCTTGCTTCATCAAACTCTTCTGGGACAATATAATCTACTGCATTGATAATCTCATTAGAGATCTCCTGATAGGTTTGAGGAGAGTGTTTGTCAGTGAGATTAGCAGAAGTGGAAATGATGGGATGTCCTAGTTGATGGATTAGCTTCTGGCAAAATTTATTTTTTACGATTCTAATCGCAATGGTGCCATCACTTGCTATAAGTTCTTGAGGAAGATTTTTGGCAGTAGGATAAATATAAGTGGTGGGTCTGTATGTATGAGAAAGTAGATCCCATGCAATTAAAGGTATCTTTGAAACGTAAAGGGGAAGCTTATTTTCATTATCCAGAAGGATGATCAGGCTTTTTTTCTCGTGACGTTGTTTAATTTTAATGATTTTTTTAATTGCTTCAACGTTTGTGGCATCACATCCCAAACCCCATATGGTATCAGTTGGATAGAGAATCACCTTCCCATCCAGTAATAATTCTACACATTTTTTAACTTCAGTGTCCATTTTATAATCCTTTTTCATCCAATTGTTGAGTTTGCAAAAGTACTAAAAAGAATAGTTGTTTTTTAATCTTAACATATAAAATTTTAACCTATTTTTGCATTTTAAAACGAAACATTATGATCACTTACCAAAACAATAATTTTTTTTTAATTGCGGGTCCTTGTGTTGTTGAAAACGAAGAAATTACCTTCACTATTGCACAAAAGCTTTCAGAATTATGTAAAAAATATGAAATTCATTTCTTTTTCAAAGCATCATACAAAAAAGCCAACCGTTCTTCATTATACTCTTTTACCGGAATTGGGGATGATGAGGCCATTCGCATTTTAGCTTCTATAAAGGAACAACTGGATGTGCCCATTGTAACAGATGTTCATTCCATTGAAGAGATTGACAAAGTTGCTGATGTGGTAGATATCATTCAAATTCCTGCTTTTTTATCCAGACAAACGGAACTGATTCAGGCCGCTGCCAAGACGGGTAAAATTATAAATGTGAAGAAAGGACAGTTTATGTCACCTGATCAAATGCAATATGCTGCTGAAAAAGTTAGAGCTATGGGGAATCCACAGGTAATGATTACCGAAAGGGGAACCTCTTTTGGATATCACGATCTTATTGTGGATTACCGCGGTATTAAAGATTTAAAAGCCAATGAGTGCCCTGTTGTTTTAGACTGTACCCACTCCTTACAAAAACCCAATCAACCAACCGGTGTTACAGGTGGTAGACCCGATCTTATAGAAACAATTGCCAAAGCCGGCATTGCAGTTGGCTTTGACGGACTTTTTATTGAAACACATCCTGATCCAAAAAATGCATTGTCTGATGGAGCTAATATGCTTCCATTAGATCAAATGGAAGCACTTTTGATCAAACTACTTAAAATCAGATACGCCATCATGAACTAATTCAAATCATAATTCACAATCGAATGAATAAAAATAGTATAAGATTTCTCCTGATTTCTCTCTTGGTTCTTTTATCCTTTTCCAATTCATTAACTTTGGATTATGCTTTGGATGACCGTTTGGTCATTTTTGAGAATGACTATACCTTAAAAGGGTATGATGGTGTCAAAGATGTATTTACGAAAGATTCATTTTCCGGCTATTTCGGACATTCCAAAAATCTTGTTGCAGGTGGACGATACAGACCAATTGCACAACTCACATTTATCATAGAATATGAGCTTTTTGGAGGAAATTTAAAAGAAAAAGTTGGCTTTAACAGGGATCCTAAAAATGAACAACTATTCGAAGATTCCATACTCCCCTTTATTGGGCACGTGAATAATATCTTACTCTATTTGTTACTTTGTTTTATCGTTTTTCAAACATTGAAACTTCTATTTCCTGACGAAAAAAGCAAAGAGTGGTATTCCTCAATTCCTTTCCTGGCAACTCTTCTTTTTGCATTACATCCTATACATACAGAAGCAGTTACAAATATTAAAGGACGGGATGAAATTTTAAGTATGTTGGGTTCAATGAGTGCATTGTACTTTTCATTACGATATGTAAATACCCGTAAACTGAAATATTTGCTATTTTCATTTATAACTTTTCTTTTAGGTTTGTTTTCAAAAGAGAACGCCATCACTTTTTTAGCAATTGTACCATTAAGTGTCTTTTATCTACAAGATAAAAAAAGTTGGAAAGATTATCTATTCCCAATGCTTCCACTACTTATAGGTTCCATCATTTTTCTGACAGTTAGGACTCAGGTTTTAGGATCCATAATGGCTTCAGAAACAGAAACGAATATATTAAATAATCCATTTATTGGATCCACCTTTTGGGAAAAGATGGCCACTGTATTGATTACATGGGGATTATATCTGAAGCTTATGATTTTTCCTCATCCATTAACCCACGATTACTATCCCTATCAGATAGAGATCACTAATTTCTCAAATCCATTGGTG
>JAEWUL010000264.1 GCA_023459435.1 Bacteroidota bacterium | reverse complement strand
CCATTGCAGTCGTTTCAGTTGTTACAATCTTGACGATTCAAACATTCACTAAACCCGAAAATATCACTACTGTCATTCCAAAAGTATCTGAAACAACTCCAGTAATCACACCTGTTGATACACTCATTTCTATAGAAGTTACCGATCCTGTTCCTTCCAAAAAAGTGGAAAATCTAATCTCTGATAAGACCAATAAACAAGAATTAAATATAGTTTCAGCGCCCATTAATGTTGCTCCTCAGCCCAATCTTCCTGTTACCGCCACTCCAACTCCTGTTTTAACTGAAATCAGACCGACCCAAACTTCTACCGAGAAACCTGTTTCAAATGTACAACCTGTTACCAATCCTGACCCCATCATACAAAATCAGGATATCCCTATCACTATTCCTGTTAAAATCACAATTCCCAATGTTTTTACCCCTAATGGAGATGGATATAATGACACTTTTGTAATTGAAGGGATTGAACATTGTTCTGAACACAATTTAATCATAAAAAATAGTAACGGAAAAATAATATTCCAGTCATCTGATTATCAAAATGACTGGAATGGTATGGATTGCCCTGATGGGGTTTATATCTATTATTTTTTCTATAAGGTAAATGCTATTGAAGAAAAAATGTTGGGAAGAGTTATAATCAAAAGATAACTATGGTTTAATTCCAATAACTTCTTTTACCTTTAAGCTAATATCGTCCCCTTTTTCGTAGTTAAGCAGAGTCGCCGAGTCAAATATGTATATATAATTTCCCTCTTTTGCAACTTTTTCAATCGCATTTATGAGAAGTTCCTGAAATGGTTTTAATAATTCCAGTTGTTTCTGTTGAATCTCTTCTTGCATATAATCGGAAAAGTCCTCAATCTTTTTATATTGTTTTTCCAATTCATCTCTTTTTAGTTTTAAAACAGCAGGAGAAGTAGATGGATTGGTTGCAAAAGCTTCATATTCAGCATTCTTTTTTCTAAATTCTGCAGCCATTAACTCCCCTTCACTCTGAAGATCTTTCTGGTATTTTTCCAAAACGGTTTGAGCTGTATCAACCCCTGGAATTAATCTAATGATGGAAGCATAGTCAATATGTCCAAATTTAGCTTTATTCTGAGCAAAGGAAGTTGCCAATAAGCAAGTCATTAACAGAATCAATATAACTGTTCTTTTTTTCATTTATGATTAAGATTTAATGGTTTTTATTTAATTCCCAACTTGGCTTTTACAAATGGTGTAATATCTTCCCCACCGGAATAAAGGAGTATTTGTGTATCAAAAATATAAGTATACCCTTTTTCTTTGGCTACATCATCAATTGCTTTTTGTAAAGTATCCTGAAATGGCTTCAGAAGTCGGTATTGTTCCTCTTCAATGTCACTTTGAACTGAATTTTGAAACTCCATGATTCTGTTTTGAAGTGTAATGAGCTCATCTTCTTTCACTTTTCTTACAGCTGATGTCATCGTTCCGGCTTCTTTATCAAATTTATCTTTCTTGGTTTGATATTCATCAACCATAGATTGATATAAATCTTGCATCTGTTGTTGGAACATTTGAATTTTAAATTGTAAGGAATCTACACCCGGCATCTGTTTCATAATTTCCTGAGAATTGATATGACCATATTTACCTTGAGCATAAGTTGTGATGCTTGCAGTAAATAAGAGCATCATAACCATTAAAATAGTTTTTTTCATAAAAATTTAAATATTGGATTTATAATTATAATTATTTTGTCGGAGTAATTCCAAGTTTTTCCAAAATAGCATCATTGATATCAAACTTATCGTCAGCATATACAATAGTCATTGAACCGGAAACATCAAATACAAAGGCATATCCTTTCTCTTTTGCATACTCTTCTATAGCTGTAAACACTCTGTCTTGAACTGGTTTTACCAATTCTTCCCTTTTTTTGAAAAGGTCTCCATCTTTACCAAACCGTTTTTTTTGCAAATTTTTGGCCTCTTGTTCAACAGAAATGATTTGATCTTCATAGTTCTTTTTTTGATCTTGAGGTAACGTGATCACTTTTACCTGAAAACTTTTGTACATCGAATCAATTGTTTTAAATTTTGATTCAATCTCTTTTTGCCAAAGAGCAGCTATTCTGTCTAATTCTGCCTGAGCCTCTTTGTATTCAGGTATATTGCTCAAAATATATTCAGAGTCAATATAAGCATATTTTTGAGAAAAAACGGGTAATGATAAAAGGATCATTACGAATGCAAATAAAATTTTTCTTTTCATAGTGGTTGTTTTTTTAATATTTCTTATTAGACCTTTGAAACCTGACTTTGTTTAATGTTAATCGATAGATTGATTGATTGAGATATGGAAATGTCCTTTATTAGCTCCCACGTCACCCTGGATTGGATCAAAGCCGTAGCCCCAGTCAAATCCTAATAAACCAAACATTGGTAAAAATATTCTCACACCCACACCTGCTGATTTATACATGTTAAACGGGGAATATTGTCTGGGATCAATCCATGCTTTTCCTGCTTCTGCAAATGCGAGTAAATAGATTGTTGCACTTGGATTTAAAGTAATAGGGTATCTGATTTCAGCAGTAAATTTGTTAAATATTGTACCTCCAACAGTTGTAGAGTTCACTTTAGGTGTTAGTGAAGCATCTGTATAGCCTCTCATTCCAATCACTTCTCTACCATCCAGGGCCCATGTAGACAAACCATCACCCCCTAAATAGAAACGTTCAAAGGGGGAAGGTCCGATCCCTTTGTTATAATGACCCATAAACCCGGTTTTGAATCTAACGTTCAAAACAAGATTTTCAACAATTTTTGTATACCATGTCAGATTAAACTTCCATTTATGCATCTCTAACCATTTGTATTTCTCCTGTGGATTTAAAGAGGAATAGTTTTTATTGGTAAATAATGAGTACGGGGGCGTTAATTGTACTGAGAACAAAATATCTGATCCTTCTCTGGGATAAATGGGAGCATTAACAGAGCTTCTTCCCAAAGAAAATGTATAACTTAAATTATTTGAAAATCCATCAGAGAAAACAAAAAGAGAGCTATAATTTTGCACTTCATATCTTTGGTACAGAAGTGTATGAGAAACCTGAAAATAATCATCAGGCCATTTAATCTTTTTGGCATAAGTTGATGAGGCTCCCAAAATCTTTAAAGCTCTGTAATTATCATCTGTTTTTACCAATCCATTTGCCTGAACCTGATAGGTTAATGACGTGGAAAGGGAGTTTGGCTTTTTACCTCCAACCCAAGGTTCTGTAAAAGAAAACACATAGTATTGATAATATTTTTGAGTAACAGATGCTTTTAAAGCCAATCTTTGTCCATCACCACCAGGTACTGGTGTCCATGCCTCTTTTTTGAATATTTTTTTGAAAGAGAAATTGTTAAAAGTTACACCTGCACTTAATATTAATCCTATCGCTTGACCACTATAACCTAATGAAAGTTCTAATTGGTCTGATGACGCTTCCTCAACAACATAGGTTAGATCAACGGTTCCATCAGCTTCATTTGGAGTAGGGATCACGTTCATGGTCTCTTGATTAAAATAACCCAAAGATAACAATACTTGTTGTGTTCTGATTAAATCAGCTCTATTAAACAACTGACCTGGAATGGTGGTTACCTCTCTCAAAATTACATTGTCACTTGTTTTTGTATTACCGGTGATCGATATTTTGTTGTACAACGCCTGACGTCCCTCTCTGATTCTGATTTCGATATCAATAGAATCATTTTCGATCAATACTTCTACAGGATTTGCATTGAAGAACAGATAACCGTCATTCATATATAAGGAACTGATATCATTCCCTGACTCATTAGCGGTAAGATTGGCCATTAACCTGCTTTGGTTATAAACATCTCCTTTTGAAATATTTAATAATTGATACAAAAGATCAGAATTGTATTTGGTATTTCCAGCAAAACCGATATTTCTGAAATAATATTTATTTCCTTCATTTACATATAGATATATATCTACTTTCCCTTTAGAAAAAACCAATGAGTCTTTTTCAATAAAAGCATCTCTATAGCCATAATCGTTATATTTATTGATGAGACTAATTTTATCTTTATCGTACTCCTCTTTTATAAATTTAGATGTTTTGGCAATTCTGATTTTTACTCTATCCGAAAAATAGTCTTCCAGATGTTCCAAAAGATCTTTAGATTTGTAATATTCAGGATGTTTGATAAAATATGCAATCACTGTATCTGCTTTATAAAAAGGCATAATGCGGGTCATCTCTTTAGTATTACTCATCGCTTTTTTCAAACGACCGTGAGCCACACCACCATTGCTCCCTACAAAATGGATTTTATTGATTTTAACTTTTCTATCTTTAGCAACTGTAAACACCAGGGTAACTCCTCTGGAGATTTTATCATCTTTGAATTCTTCAACAGAAACATCACAATTATAGTATCCCTTATCCACATAAAATTTTTTGATCATGTTGATACAAGTTTGTTTCATGTTATCGTTTACAATATTTCCCTGAGCAATTTTGATCAATTCTCTTAAATCGGTTTCCTCTGTTTTGCGGGTACCTTTAAAACCAAAGGATACCAATCTGGATCTTTCAACGATATGAACATTAAAAAAGATCAAATCTCCAACAATTTTTGTTACACTGATATCAATCTCTTCATACAATCCGGTACTCCAGATTCTTTTAATAGATCTTGAAATATCATCCCCTGGAACTTCAATAAGATCACCAATACCAAAAAGGAGTAAACGAGTATCAAAAATTGAAGAGCCGGATGTTGTAATTCCGCCCACTTCGTATCTTTTTGGTACGGACAAGTCGATAGCAGATTTTGGTTTGTCATCAGCAACAGGGGGTTCAATCTGACCATAACTATTTAAATTAAAGAAAAATAGAACCGTGATAACAAAAAGTGATTTATAAATTGAATGGGTCATTTATTTTGATAAAATTAGCTGGCAAATATAGTAAAAAATCATTGATTAATAAGTTGTTCGGAAGTTTTTCCGAATCTTCTTTCCCGATTTTGAAAATCTGAAATGATCTCAAATAAATCGTTTTTTCTAAAATCGGGCCATAAGATAGGTGAAAAGAAGAGTTCGGTATAAGAAATTTGCCATAAAAGGAAATTACTTACACGTTGTTCTCTTCCTGTTCTGATTAATATATCAGGATCCGGAATAGAATCTGTATAAAGGTGTTGTTGTATTGTTTCTTCAGTAATCGAAGTAACGTTGAGGGTACCATCCTGTACTTTTTGAGCAATCTGTTGCATTGAATAGGTCAATTCACTGCGTGAGCTGTAACTGAGCGCAAGAACAACGGCAAGTCCTGAATTGTTTTTGGTTTGATCCAAAGCATCATTAAGTTCAGACTGACAATCAAGAGGTAATGATTCAATATCTCCGATTGCCAGAAGTTTGACATTGTTTTTCATCAAATTTTTCACTTCAGAATGCATACATTTCACAAAAAGGCTCATCAGAGCATCCACTTCTTGTTTGGGTCTATTCCAATTTTCTGTAGAGAAAGCATACAAAGTAAGAAATTGAACCCCGATTTCACCGGCACCTTCAATGACACTTCTCACTGCTTCGATCGCATTTTGATGACCAAAGATTCTATCCTGACCTTTTTCCACAGCCCATCTTCCATTTCCATCCATAATGATGGCTATATGAGAGGGTATTTTTAATCTGTCAATATTTTGCACCACTATTATTTCTTTTAGGTTTTACGTTATAACGAATATTACAGGATGTATCTTCATTTCCGATTTTAAATGTAAGCGTAAAAACGGCAAAAGAGTACCAATCACTGGTTGTTGCATTTCCTCTTTGAGTACCTGGAGCATGAATGATCTCAGATCTATCAGCTAACTGAGCCACAAGATCCCCTTTTTGGATTTGGAGTAATTCATTATCAAAATAGGTACCACTTACATCATCTAAATAATCCGTAAATGTATATCTCATTCCCCATTCCAAACCAAGAGAGACATACTTCCCTGCATTATATTTGATTCCCATTCCAAAGGGGATTGCCATACTCACAAGACTATAGGGTTTTGGTTGCCCTTCAAGGCCTTGTCCTTCTGTTCCAAAATTTTGAAGATCATAATAAACACCATTTAATTCGGCTTGAGGATTAAAGGAAAAGAGATCGATTCCGATATAGATATAAGGTGAAAAATGGTTTCTGGCAGGGATATTGTACAAGTTGAAAAAATTAAGTTCTATTTGGGCAGAGATCTCAGTGATGGGGGATCTGAAGCTAAGATTACGCGCATAATGATCATTGGTAAGCTGATCACTGGCTTGAACCTGAGCAAAAAGGATATTTGTTTTAAGAGCCCATCTGGGGTTAAAATTATACCGGTATAAAATCCCACCACAAGGTTGGAAGTTTGGAAAGAGTGTTCTTGGATTCAGATCTCCCATATAGAATGATGTGCCAACCATTCCTCCAATTTCAGATTTTTGTGCTGTGGATATCAGTCCAATACATACAAAAACGAGTAGAATCAATCCTTTTTTCATTCTTTTTTTCTTTAAACTGCAAAGATATATATTAACGATGATATTTTAATATTATTATAACAAAAAAAGAAAGGGATTTTACTCCCTTCTTTTTATGTTGCATTAAACCGGATAAATGATAGTTTGTATTGAGTTTAGTAAGTTTATTTTACCAAATCAACGATCGCTTTGAAAGCTGCCGGATTGTTCATTGCGAGGTCGGCGAGGGTTTTACGGTTTAATTCGATACCCTTCTTAGCTAAATTACCCATGAATACTGAGTAAGAGATGCCGTATTCGCGAACGCCCGCATTGATACGGGTAATCCACAAACTTCTGAATGCTCTTTTTTTGTTTTTACGATCACGATATGCGTATTGTTGTCCCTTTTCCCATGTGTTTTTGGCAACGGTCCAAACATTTTTACGTTTACCGAAGTACCCTTTGGTACGATTCAAAATCTTTTTTCTTCTTGCTTTTGAAGCAACATGATTTACTGATCTTGGCATAAATTCTCCTTTCTTTTTTACGTCAGCGTTTTACTTTCTGTAAACTCTTTATTGGCTGATCATAAAGTTAATAATTTTTTTTAACAAAGACCCAACATGTTTTTGATGGTTCTTTCCATTGTCTTATCAGCAATTGCGCTATAAGCCAGATTACGTTTTCTCTTGGTAGATTTTTTCGTTAAAATGTGGCTGTGATAAGCATGGTGTCTTTTTACTTTACCGGTGCCTGTAAGAGAAAATCTCTTTTTAGCAGCGGATTTGGTTTTCATCTTTGGCATTTTTAATTCGTTTAAAATGTTAATATGATCTTGTTTAATGCAATTTTTCTATTTTTTAGGAACCAGAATCATAATCATCCTTTTCCCTTCCAGTTTCGGCATACTCTCTACTTTCCCAAACTCCTCTAAAGCAGTAGCAAATTTCAATAAGATAAGTTCCCCTTGATCCTTATAAACAATCATTCTTCCTTTAAAAAAGACATCCACTTTAACTTTACAACCCTCTTTTAAAAATTTCATCGCATGATTTACTTTAAACTCAAAGTCATGATCATCCGTATGAGGGCCTAATCTGATCTCCTTGATCACAATTTTGGCAGATTTGGCTTTAATCTCTTTTGCTTTTTTCTTTTGTTCATAAAGAAACTTTTGATAATCCATCACCTTACAAACCGGCGGACTGGCTTGCGGGGAGATCTCTACTAAATCAAGCCCTAATCGTTCTGCAATGGATAGAGCTTCGCGTAAAGTAGTTATTTGTGGCTCTAAATTATCACCAACCAACCGGATGGTTGAAGCTGTGATAAATTCATTAATTTTATGAAGAGCTTCTTTTTTTTGTGGGGCTCCTCTACGAATAAATGGACGATTAGTTTGCGTTGCGATACCTTGGTTCCTTTCTATTTGTTAATAACTTTATTTATAATGTTTTTGGGGCGCAAAAATACAAAAAAAATCAATTCAAAAATCATCTTTGAAAAAATTTAAAATACCCCCATAGCCTTTCGCCCTTTGCCCTTTGCCCTTTGCCCTATGAACACATTATTTTGTATCTTTGCATAGATTTTAATTTTAAAAAGATGTGGTATAAAAATATTAGATTAGTTGATGATAATCAAGACTTTATAGGTGATATATGTTTTGAAAACGGAAAAATTATTGCAATAGGAGAATCGATTTGTAACACCTCTGATGCTGTAGATTATAAAAATACTAACTTCGTACTTCTACCAGCTTTTACAGATCTGCATGCTCATTTCAGGGATCCCGGATTTACCTATAAAGAGGATCTTCACTCCGGTTCCAGGGCTGCACTCAAAGG